>NZ_JBYCKP010000272.1:0-1290 GCF_057473445.1 Acidithiobacillus sp. TH-A36
TTCCCGGTCCGCCAATCATCAGGCTTATGCTGTCCTCTCCCGATCACGGATGGCCCCCAGGCGATGAGGGACGCCTTGCTATTATGTGACTGGCTGCGATTTAAGCAGATGGATGAGCGCCAGGTCGATGATCTCTTTTTGTGACTTGTCGCTGTATAGGGGGATGAGGTTATCCAGGGCCATGTGAGCCTCACCAGACAACATCACGGAGATCGGCTTCCCGCTGTAGCCTTCCATCGGGAAGCGGCGGCGGTCGCGGCTGGCCTTGGCCCGTTCCGCTGCCGTCATGGGACGGTCGCCCTTGGGCTTACGGCCTCTTTTTTGGGTGACAGGTGGCGATAAGACTTCGGCTATCTGGGTCATGGCTGTTCTCCGCATTGGTTGCCTGAATTTTATTATATGTGACACGTCACGATTTATCAAAAATTGTGTGACTTGTTGCGTTGATCTGCAAACAGTCCGCCATGACTTGCAGCTTATCCCCAAAATCTGTGCGGTACCTGTGGGGGGGGTAAGCCCAAACCGCCGAAAATTCCGTCTACAGCGTAACCAAATGAAAAGTCTACCGTATGATCTTGGCGTTCGTTAAGACAGAATCAGGGTGTGGGTGCCAAATAGATGTAAACACATATACACCGTGGACTCGTCTTACGGTAGAAAACACCTTAAGGCGATACGGACGGAATTTTCGGCGGTTTGGGCTTACATCCCCATGATGGCGGTGGCCGCTTGCGCGGATACAGAGCGTTACTGTAACAAGTCACAAAACACCGTTACTGCGTAACAATGCTGTATCGCGACTAGTCGCAAATAAGGCGGTTTTCGGGGTTCACTTGGGCATTATTTGGGCAAAGCGCCAAAAATCACGGCATGTCACAGGCTAAGACGCCTTTTATTGCTAGTTTTTTATCCGGTAAGACCATCGGATTATCAATCCGATGGTCTCATTCATAGCTGTTACGGTAACGATACGGCGCGACTGGTTATGCATCTCAAAAACGGCCTGTTGCAAGTAACCGGTAACGGGGTTTGAAGTCCAATGGAACGAAAACGTACGCTAAGCTCTGAAACGTCTTTCATGATTTGCTGTCATCTGCTACCAGTTTATCCGGAGCCAGTCCTTTATAGACCGTTGAGCGACCTATTTTTAACCGCCTCGCAATTTCTGTTGCCCCTATCCCTTGCTTGTAGAGAATACGGATTTGGTCTTTGTCCACCGTGGGCTTGCGGCCAAACCTAACCCCCTTGGCTTTAGCTTCAAGACGACCCTCGTTGGTGCGTTCCAATATG
>NZ_JBYCKP010000273.1:0-1853 GCF_057473445.1 Acidithiobacillus sp. TH-A36
ACCTTTTTCAATGTTCAGCTCTGGACTTTTCCGCTGATCACCATGATGCAGCTCGCAGACATCCCGGATTGCAATACTGGCTACCACGGGATGAATCTTATGTTGATGAGCGAAGTCTTCCCGACCTGGAATAACGATCTGCTTTCGTTTCTGGCTTCTCCGGAAGAATTGCTTTACGACAACCCGGTAGGACTTTTGGGAGCCACGGAAGAGTGCGCTCAGGAAAGTGTCGGCGCACAGCCCATTGACGATGAATACTGGACTGCCGGGTGTTGGGGATTGCTCTACCCCATGGTCGGATCCAATCTCGGCGGCGATGATCCTATTCAGTCATCCAGTCTCGATGTAGCCCGAATGCTGGCTATGGGATTCCGCTTAGGATTTCTGGAGCGCACAACCGGCAACAGCGTGGTTTGCGGTCCCCGGCGTACCTATGTGCTGCCCAAGGCCCAGTATCGCTTCCAGATCATGTTTCCGAATGACGAAACCAATCAGGAGCCCAATGCCAGCGTTACAGCTCCGAACATCAATAACCCACAACAACAAGGTGGCAGTATGCCACCTGCGAATTATGTAACCCCAGCGGCAAGCAACCAAGGAACTGTGGCGCAGAATGGCGGCGTGAACATTCAGGCTCCGCCAACCCAGTCGGGTGAATGCACGCACTGGATGGGTCAGACGCCCTTCCAGTGGGGGGAATGGGACAGCCAGCCTGCAACGGGCAGCAACTATGTGTATCTCGTCTGGCAATGGACCAACTGCTGTCTGGGTGTCATTGGCCATACAGGGATGACAGGCTGATATGGGCTTCTTTTGCTGGATGGCACATCCCACAAGGCGCAGGCCAGTAGCGTCATCTTTCATTGCGGCCATGTTCGGAATAGGCGTCTATTACGAATCCACCGCAACCGCTATGGCTGGGCAGTTCGTCAGTCAGGCCCAAGGCGGTGTGAACTTCGGCAATAGTTTGCTGCTGGGGGGGCAGGACGATGCCGCCACGGGTGTTGGATCGAAAGAAATGCAGGGCTTTGCGGGAAGTAATCCCACACCCGGAGAATCGGGCGCGTCCAGCTATTATCTACCGGATAATGTGGGATTGACGCAAGGTAATGCGATCAACCAGGCCGACAGTGCCAATGCCGCCCTGATGAGCGATCCGACTTGTCCAAATGGCTGGCCGGGGCCACTGAACAGCTTTGACAGCACCGGATTAGGGGCTTCACTCATGCTCAAACCGTCTGCCAGACGGCCCTCAATGCGGAATCCGCATCCATCGAGCAAGCGGAAAGCACAGAAAGCAATACTGCCTACACGGACGCCCTGGAGAGCATCCATCGTTTCGGGACATCCCTCGCGGATGTGCATTCTGCCGGGGATGCACTGCTGACCACTTGTGCGCCGGATATAAATAATCAGTACCAGTATGCCCCGGCCTGCAATCTTTTAAGCCGTTCTGGGGTTCCCAGTCTGAATAGCCTTGGCGATACCTGGGCGGGTACGCTGAATAACGTCGCTGACGAATGCAGTGCCCTGCCCACAAGTATTACGTCACCGACAGTTGCCGGTACCCTGGTGGAAAAACTGGCTCCCATGACTTTGAGCGTGGACGGACTGATTGGAAAGACCATACAGACAGGGGCCGTCGGTGATAACGGTTCGATGACCCTGCCTGGTTATTATGCCAACACGACAACAGCCTCCCAGCAGTACCAGGAGATCTACGGGCAATGTAACGAGGCTCAATCCTATCTGGAGAATATCTCTACCTATCCGGGCGGAATGAACAGCTACACCACGGATCCCATGTTGAATAATTTTCTGGCGAACCCGGCGAATCAGGGCATGATCAACAA
>NZ_JBYCKP010000274.1:0-3033 GCF_057473445.1 Acidithiobacillus sp. TH-A36
GATCAACGACCGTCGGGGCAACCGTGCGCAGCATCTGAACCAGCTGCACGCCCTGCTCAGTAGCACGTAATTCCTTTTTTCTCCGCTCGATGTATTCACGTTTCAGCAGGGTTTCGATGATGCCTGCCCGGGTGGCTTCGGTACCAATGCCAGACGTTTCCCTGAGCCTTGCCTTCAGTTTTGGATCATCCACAAAAGCATGAACCCGGGTCATTGCCGCAATCAGTGTGCCGTCCGTGTACGGTTTGGGTGGCTTTGTAGTTCTTGAAACCACTTCAGTCTGCTCGCAGTGCGTCTTTTCATTTTTCTGGTATATCGGAATATTTCCGCATTCTTCGTCATCTGCCGGCTTTTCTTCCCCATCTTCCTCTTTTGACGCTTTCCCGAGGCTGGTCCAGCCCGGATCGGTAATGACTTTCGATCGGGCAATAAAAGTCTCACCAGCTATCACAAAGCTGGCTTCGCGCTGTTCAAAGGTTTCTGGTGGGAAAAACAGTTGCCCGTAAGCAATCCGGATCAGCCCATACACATTCGCCATGGCCTGGCTGGCAGTCGCAGGAAGCGGCTGGCCAGTGGGAATGATGCCGTGATGGGCTTCAACCTTGGCGGTATTCCAGGCGGGATGGCGGCGCTGTGGGTCGGCTCCGCTGATGCCCAGCGCCTGAAGGATTCTGGACGCATCTGCGTGCTGTTCTTCGGGCAGATATCCGCAATCGGTTCTGGGATAGGTGGTTACGCCCGCTTCATAAAGTTTTTGTGCTGCCTCCAGCGCCTGCGCGGCAGACAGTCCATATCTGGCGCTGGCCGCTTTCTGCAGATCAGACAGGGCAAAGGGAAGCGGAGCTTCGCGCTTGCCTTCCTTCCTGGTAAAGGCCGTGACGGTGGCCTGCTGGCCTGAAACTTTCTGTGCAATGGCCTCGGCTGGCAAGCGGTCAGTCAGTCTGCCTTCCTCATCAAGACCTGCCTGATCTTCCGGCATCTGCCATCTGGCGCGAACACCATTTGAGAGATGTGCCACGACCAGAAAGAATTCCCGTGACCGGAAATTGCGCAGTTCTTCATCCCTACGGACAATCAGGGCCAAAGTGGGGGTCTGTACCCGGCCAATGGACCAAATACCAGAGCCACCTTTGGCCTGGATATTTCTGGACAGGGCAATACTGGCATTCATCCCGACCAGCCAGTCAGCCTGAGAGCGTGCTTCTGCAGAACATGAAAGAGCCTGCATGGCCTTGTTGTCCTTCATGGATACCAGCGCCTTCTTCACGGATTCCGGGTCCACCGCTGAAAGCCAAAGCCGCCGGGTCAAGCCATTCCAGCCAAGATATTGGAGGACCTCATCAACCAGTAATTGTCCCTCACGATCAGGATCTCCAGCGTGAATCACTTCCCGTGCCTGCTTCAGCAGGTTACCGATCTTACGGACCTGCTTTGCTGCATCCGCATCACGGGGGCGCAGCCGAAAAGGGGAAGGCAGGACAGGAAGAGCACTGGCAGGAACGGACTGTTTTTCTCTCGGCTTGCCAGACATGACTTCTTCCGGAGTCCAGAGTGTTAGCAGGTGACCATAACACCAGGTGATGTTGTCATCGCCGACCTTCAGAAAACCATCCATTTTTTGTGGGTTACCCAGTCCCTGGGCAATGGCTCTGGCTACTGAGGGTTTTTCGGCAATGAACAGGCGCATAACTTTCTCCTAATGCTTTTGAAAATCGGCGAGGATCGGAACCTCTTTGCCGTTGATAAACAGCAAAACATCTTTGCCAAGCTGTCTTGCCAGTTGCCGCGCAGCCATCCTGACCGGCATTTCCAACCCGGGCGGTACCTGATCGACGCGCAGCGTGATTTTGGAAGTCTCCAGTCCCGAATACTGTGCTTTCGTCAAAGTCGGATACCCCGGGATTTGCGACCCAGCCAGAACCAGAGAGCCGCGATTATCAAGACAGCAAATAAAAGGGATCCAGGCAGGCCGATCAGCCGGAATATCTTGAAAATCAATCCATAGATCAGCCCATGAATAATGGCTGAAACCAGCATGTGTCCTATCCCGTAATCATGGTGGTAATACATGGGTGCTCCTATATCTCCAGATTATTTTCAACGTCTTCTTCGGGGTCGGGAAAAGGCTGTGTAGGGGATATTTCTACGAACACCCCTTGCTTTCCCTGTTCCTCGGGCGCGTATAGCGTGCCGGTCTTTATTTCTACACCAGAAGAAAGCATCAGATTCTGCTGTTCAAAATCGAGACCCAGAATATGCACATCACTTGTTCCAGGGAGTGGTAATCCGACAGTCGATACATGTAACTTGCCCGTGTGCATGTCCCGAATGGTCGCGATGACGTCTTCCTGGATCTGGTCAATGGTTTCAACTTTGAATGTGTGCAGATGCGGTTGCCCGGAAAACTGTTGCAGCAACTCGTTCCAGTCTTTGGCCCCTTCTGGAAAGACCGTAAGAATCTCATAATTCTTTCCGTTACTGTCACGATGCTGGGTCAGCAGGCTCTGAAGTTCAGCGGACTTGGTCCGACCGGTTTCGTCTGCGTCCAGGCCGATGACAATGCCTTGCGGTTGTTGACGCTCAATCAGGGCAGTCAGTGCCCGTTCTGTTTCCCGTCCCCATCCGCCGCCTAAAGAAACATAAAAATCCTGTCGGGGCAGTTCGTCCAGCTGCGCCTTGCTCAAGGCATCAATACTGGCTTCACAGAGATGAATCTGACCAGTCGGCTGATTGGGATCCCGATCCTTGTGAGCGAAAACGGCAATCCCTTTGTTTCCGGAGAATCCTGAGAAAGACTTGCCATCCCGCCCGGGGCCTTTGCGCTCCCAACCTGATATCTGAAAAACATTTTGGTCTTCCAGAAAACGTACATGTGCGAACGCTATGTTTTCATGGTGTTTGATACGCTCCGTCCGGATGGAACGGACATAGGTTTGCAGGGTTTCCGGACGAAGATCCCGCGCCTGCAAATAATCGCTGGCTTTGCCCTGTAACGGGGGCAGTTTTTTCCATTCAGAACGAAGCTCTGTTTTT
>NZ_JBYCKP010000275.1:0-3111 GCF_057473445.1 Acidithiobacillus sp. TH-A36
TGGAACCACCCCTTCCCATCCCGAACAGGACCGTGAAACACTGCAGCGCCTATGATAGTTGAGGGCCTCCCTCCGCGAAAGTCGGTCACCGCCAGACGCCTATACCTTAGCCCTGCTTCTTTTTGAAGCAGGGCTAATTTTTTGTCAGAATGCCCTTTGGGGTCATGCGTCATTGCCCGCTGCGGAGCCGGATGCCCAGGCCCACTGAAAATTGTATCCCCCCAACCAGCCAGTCACATCCACAACCTCCCCAATAAAATAAAGTCCGGTGACGATTCTGGATTCCATGGTGCTGGAGGAAAGTTCGGCAGTATCTATACCGCCGAGGGTTACCTCAGCTTTACGATACCCCTCTGTACCACTCGGAAGAATGGACCATTGCTGCAACTTTTGGGCAATAGAAGCCAATTCCAGGTCCAGGTAATTACCCAGAGGCTGATTGTGCCAATAAAGATCGCACATTGTTTGGGCAAGACGGTTGGGCAGTATTTCGGACAGCACACTTTTCAAGAAGGATTGCGGTTTTTGCATTTTTAGTTGGCATAAATACGCATAAACATCCAGTTCTGGCAGCAAATCAATCTCAAGAGCTTTACCTTCCTGCCAGAAGGATGAGATCTGCAAAATGGCCGGGCCACTGAGGCCGCGATGGGTGAACAATAACCCGGCACGAAAATGCTGCTTGTTGAAACGGGTTTCTGCAGAACTTAAAGACACTCCGGCAATGCCACTTAATGGTTCATGAGCACGGCCAGTCAAAGTGAGGGGGACCAATCCCGGACGGGTATTTTGTAGGTTATGACCAAACTGTCGCCCCAATTGATAGCCGAAACCACTGGCTCCCAGGCTGGGAATGGACAGCCCGCCGGTGGCTATGACCAGGGATTCCGCACTGAAATCTCCCTGATTGCTTTTGATATGAAAAATACCTTTCTCTTTTTTGCAGGAAATGATGTTGCACTGCTTGTGGATATCCACATGGGCTGCTTGGCACTCTCCAGCAAGCATGGCCACAATCTGTTTGGAGGATCCATCACAAAAGAGCTGTCCGGCTTCTTTTTCATGATAGGCGATCTGGTGTTTTTCAACCAGTTCGATGAAATTTTCCGGGGTATAGCGAGCCAAAGCAGACTTGGCAAAATGTCTGTTTGTGCTGAGATAGTTGGCAGCACTTACGGACAGGTTGGTAAAATTACAATGGCCACCGCCAGACATCAGAATTTTTTTGCCGATACGATTGGCATGATCCACAAGAATGACTTTGCGGCCACGCTGTCCCGCTGTAATTGCGCACATCAATCCGGCGGCACCAGCACCAATGATGAATACCTCTGTATGCTCTGACATGATCGTTTGTGGAGTCCTTCAATCGGAAGGTTGACAATACCAACCGGTCGGTTCTAGATTGTGATGAGTTATTTTATAACATCAAAGAGGTGAGTATATGGATGTCATTACCGCAGTCCAGCAACGTCGTGCAACGAAGTCCTTTGATCCGCATCATCAGATGTCTGCCGAAACCAAAAGAACGCTTCTGGAGCACGCTTCTTTAGCGCCCAGTGCCTACAACATTCAGCACTGGCGGATTGTGGATGTGCAGGATCCGCAGCTGCGTGCGGCCATTCGTGAACAAGCCTGGGGTCAGGCACAGGTCACCGATGCATCGGCGCTCTTTGTTTTATGTGCAGATCTGGAGGCCTGGCAGGAAGATCCGCAACGGTACTGGGCGACTTCTCCGCAGCCGGTCCAGGATTTTTTATTGCCGAAACTGGATGAATACTATCGCGGAAAGCCGGAAATTGCGCGGGATGAAGCCATGCGTACCCTGGGTATTTTTGGAATGACGCTGATGTTGTTGGCCCAGGATCTTGGTTATGATTCCTGTCCGATGGATGGTTTTGATTTTGACGCCGTGGCGGAACTCATTCATTTGCCCGAACATTATGCAATCGGATACATGATTGCCGTGGGGAAAGGGACCGAAAATGCCTGAGAAAGAAATCGGGTTGATATCCAGTCACTGGTAAAAACAGATCATTTTTAGTGATCCAAGGGGCTAAAGTACTATAATCCAGTTCCAGTTGATACGGGCAGGATTATCCTGCAGGAGAGAGGGCAATGCCAGTCAATGAAGGAAGCGTGGATCGTCTGGTCCGGGTGATTGTGGGCTTGGTGATTATTGTGGTTCTCGCAGTATTCTTGCACGGTGAAAACAAATGGTGGGCGGTGCTTGGGTTGGTGCCGCTGATTACTGGAATCACTGGTTTTTGTGGGTTGTATACATTGCTGGGTATCAAAACCTGCCCGGCAAAAAAGCATTCCTGAGATCAGGGTGTATCCTCCTTAGCTCAGTATAAGGTTTAGTGAAAACAGAAGGCACGGTCGTCCCGTGCCTTTGGTTTATCAGGCATGGCAAGGAAAAACATTGCTGCATAAAAGACGACTGATTTTTATCCTGGGCATGTTAAGTGCCTTTGGCCCGATGTCTATTGATATGTACCTTCCCAGTCTGCCGACTCTGTCCCGTTATTTTACAGCGCCACATCTGGCAGTGCAGTTGACCCTGGCGAGTTTTTTTGTGGGACTTTCTCTGGGGCAGCTGTTTTTTGGGACGCTTTCGGATCGTTTTGGACGCCGCCGACCTCTGTTGCTGGGACTGATACTGTATGTGCTGACTTCGGCTGGCTGTGCTTTATCTCCCTCTATCGGGGTGCTGATCGGTCTACGTTTTGTGCAGGGGCTGGGAGCATGCGCAGGTCTGGTGATTTCCCGGGCCGTGGTGCGTGATCTGTTTACCGCCAAGGAAGCGCCACATATTTTTGCCGCCATGATTCTGGTGATGGGCCTTGCTCCTATTATTGCGCCGTTGATGGGTGGGTACTTGCTGGTCTGGTTGGGATGGCAGAGTATTTTCTGGTTTTTGACGGTATTCGGGTTGCTTATTTTTGGGCTGGTTTACCTGGGCTTGCGCGAAAGTCATCAGCCCACAACGGAACATTCCCTGGAGGTAAGCCAGGTTTTGCGGCGTTACCATGCGCTCTTGCAGGACAGGCGTTTTATGGCTTTTTCTTTGGTTTATGCCATGTGCTACGGCGGCATGTTTGCGTATAT
>NZ_JBYCKP010000276.1:0-4561 GCF_057473445.1 Acidithiobacillus sp. TH-A36
TATACAGTTGGATCATCATCGGGTTCTCGGCCGCCTTTGGATTAGGCATGCTGATCATGAGTTGGGCCATGCGCAAAAACCAGTTCGGATAAGAGGCATCGCTTTACCTTGATTATGAGTGGTCACTGTGTACTCCGCTATTTGGGAGATGTCCCTGTCTCCCTTTTTTGACGCCATACGGCTCTCAAGCCAATACCTGCATAAATCACCCATGCCATTTTAGCGTTGTTTGTCACCTCTGGATTCGGGAGATCACTTGATCTCCCTTTTTTCTCTGAATCACCACGTTGCAGGAACTGTTGTATGAACCGTTGCATTCTTTCAGGCTGCAACATTTATAATATTTATTATATATCAGTATATTGGTTCAATTTTCTGTTGCGAAAAGATAAATTTCTTAAACCCACAATACTAAATAAAACAAGGGATTAACTTCTGGCACGTTGTTTGCTGATAAAGCTTGCTGAAATTGCCGATGGCGTGGCGGGTTCTGGAAACCAACAGAATCAAGGGTTTTTTATAACGAACATGGAGGCAAATGTGATGAAATCATTGAAAAAAACACCAATGGGCCGGAAACTGCGGTCTTTGGCTTTGATGGCGGGTGTCGGTATGGCGGGCTTCATGATCGCAGCCCCAGCGTATGCCTGGGGTCCTTGGGGTGGCGACATGCCCTGGAGTGGTGGTGGAGGGATGCCCTGGAGCGGTGGTGGCATGCCTTGGTCCGGTTATAGCGGCCCAATGAATGGCAACAGCGGCCCCTTTAGCGGCTATGGTGGCCCCATGCAGGGATCAGAAGGCCCCTGGGATATGGGTGGCATGAATTTCAATGGGCCGCATGGTGGCCCCATGAACATGAATAGTGGCAACTACGGCGGTTATGGGCAGCCTTATCAGGGCGAATATCAGGGCGGTGGTAGTAATGGTTATCCGCAGTCCTATGGACAACAAAACTACGCTTATCCCAATCAGCAGCAATATTCACAACCATACCCGCCGCAATATCGCCAACCCTATCCGCAGCAGATGCGTCCCAGCATGCCGCCCCCGCCCATGGGACCTTATCCGTCTCCTTATGGATATTCGCCTTACGGATACGGACGCTAGCACGAGGTCATCATGCGTTTGGTAGTGGCATCCATGAAAGGTGGATCGGGAAAAAGCACGGTGAGTTTCAATCTCGCCGTGTGGTTGGCGTATCGGGCTCCCGTGCAACTTTACGACCTCGATCCCCAAGGTACCTTACGCGATGTCTGCCGCGATCGCACAGAACAGCACATTCTGCCCGCCATCTCTGTAGCTACAGAGATGGATGAAGCCCTGCCCCTGACTGAATACGTACTGATTGACTGTAGTTATTCCGAATTGAACGCTTTTCGGAGGGCCCTGAGCATCGCCGATACCATCCTCATGCCCGTCGGCCCCAGTCAGGCCGATATCTGGTCTGCACAACGTTTTCTGGAGGATTGCAGCCATTGGGCAGCCCCTCCGGTCTGGGCATTTATCAATCGCGCAGATACCCACCACGCGGTTCGTGAAAGCGATGAAGCCGAGGCCATGCTGGCCGAACTTCCACAGGTCAAATCATTGGGATTACGACTCGGACAACGCACTGCCTTTCGCCGCTCACTGAGTGAAGCCCGTGCCGTTTTTGAATTGGATGTCAGCAGCAAAGCCAGCAAGGAACTGGAAAAACTGGCTATTACTCTGTATCCAGAATGGTGTATAGCCTAGACCAAACCCATTTAACATTGAGGCGGACAACTTATGCGTACTTTCTCCCAAAAACCCTTCCACAAACATTTTCTCTTCAAAAAAGGGATAGTTTTTTCAGCTCTTTTTGCGAGCGCCAGCCTGCAATTAGTCTCCGGGAATATGCATTTCGAAACGGCTCCTTTCAGCATTATTGCCAGCGCAGCAGCCGCAGAATCTGCCTTGCCTGCAGAAACTGCACCCGCTCAATCGGCGCATCTGACTGCCGCAGCTCCCAAAAAAGTGGCGACACCGGTAAAGCCACCACACGGCGCTGCCCCCGCAGCCAAACATCCCGTCGCGCCAAAAAAAACTGGACGGAGTGGCCCAGCCAAAGCGCATTCTGCCCACAAAAATATCAAGGCTCCGCCCACATTATCCATGCCCATGCCGGCTTCGACAAAAAGCCTGAGCAAAGCCGAAGTCAAACTGCTCTTGCAGGCACGGGCGGCCTACTGGCATCGCAATGCGCCGAAAGCCATTGCCGACTACCAAAAACTGCTCCACGAAGCGCCTGATCATCCGGGTATTTATGGTGAATTGGGCAATGTGTATTACATGACCGGCAAATATCCAGAAGCCGCCATTGCCTATGGAAGTGCGGCCCGAACCATGATTCGGATGCAGCGTTTTGCAGAAGCCTATAGTCTTTTGCCGCTGATAGGTTCCCTGAATCCTCGGGAAGCTACCGCCATTGACCATAGTCTGCAGGTTCACAGCGCTGCAGCAGCCAAAAAAACCAGAGCAACCGCCCAGCAAAAATCTGAGCAGTCCGCAGTGCCCGATTGAAAATCATCGCGCCAACAACATATCACCAGTCGATCTCAACAAGCTGTTTGCAGAGCATTGGGCACAGACTGTCGGCCGCATGCAGAACATGCCGGAGTTCCAAAGATAGTCGCCGCTGTCGAGGTAATACTGGGCATTGCTCTGATTGGGCTTTTCGACGAAACGGGCAACCTGATAGCCGCTGTCCAGGGCGCTGCCCTTCTGAATGTAGCCATAACCGGTTTCGGGACCCGTCGGCTGTAGAATGCAAATAAAGTTGGTAACTTTTATCCGGCCAAAGCCCGTAAAGTCGCCACATGGAAATTTTCAAAAATAAATAGAGTTGGTAACTTTTTGCCTTTTCACCCCAATAACCCTTGATGTTTGTGCAAATAAAGTTGGTAACTAAAGAGGGCCTCTTGCAATATCTGCATTAAAATCAGTGAGATAATGATGCATGAAAGTTACCAACTCTATTTGTAAGTTACCAACTTTATTTCGTTGTTACCATCTTTATTTGAATGCCACATCGGCGTGACACTAAAGGTCACCAGTTAGCCTTGTCCGGCAGGCTGCTGCGCTTTGTGTACGGTGTTTAACACCGTTGTGTGGACGCAAAATGTGAGACCGCAGCACGTTTTATCAGCGTCTGGGTTTTACTCCAACTCTCGATAACCGTTGTACCTCTGTATTTCTATTTCGCAGCTGATTAGGGCCAGAGCGTGAACCCCCAGCTCTTCGACGGCAATTTCCGGCTGCTGGGGGCTGCTGGGGGCTGGGTGGCGGGAGGACCAGAGCCAGTAGTCGGTGCGACCATCTTCAAAATGACGGGCCTCATAGAGTTTTTCCATGATGGGGACATGGTCACCATAAAACCCCAGCACACTGGGTAGGGACAGCCTGGGCAGTTCGGTCATGAACTGCTGCAGCATGGCGCCAGCGTTGCGGACGTGGCGCAGGTAAATGGCAAGGTCATCGGCGCTGACAGAAGGCTTCTGCAAGAGCAGGGTTTTCTTTTCTGCGGCGCTGACCGATTCCAGATGCAGAGGGCCGTGGTTTTCCATGGTAATAATGAAGATGAAGGTCGGCTGGGTGGCCCCCTGCAGTATTTGCAAGGTCTTGTCGGCAACCGCCCGGTCGCCGGTATAGGGGCCACTGCGATCTTCCGGCGTAAACTCCGCGACATCCAGAAAATCATCAAAGCCGAGCAGCGGGTAAATCGTATTGCGGGCGTAAAAGCTGGAGGGATAGGGGTGGATGCAGATGGTCCGATAGCCTTGAGCCTTGAGTCGCCAGGCGATGCTGGGCAGGGGCCGACGCGCCAGAAAGCGGTAAGGCTGAAACTGATGAATACCGAGCGTAGCAGGCGACCAGCCGGTGAGCAGACTGAATTCAGTGCGGATGGTATTGGCTCCCCAGGGCGGTACACGAATTTGCCCGCTTTGCACACATTGACGTCGGGCCGCGTCAAAATCCCTGAACACTTCCGGGGCAATGTGTGGCCAGAGGCGGCGCGCATCAAAAAACGATTCGCTCTGGACGATGACCAGATGACCCGTTGATTCTGTATGACTTGGGGTTTCTGTGATATTCGGATTCGGACTCGGAATAATCGGCTGCGGTTCTGACCAGGGACCAAAGGGTCTGGCAGCAGGCACCTGAACAGGGGCCCGTTCTGCCCAGCCATATAACCAGAGACTGGGGGCGAAACCCATGTCGCGAATATCTTTGTCCGGCTGCAGGCTGGGTGCGTCAGACCAGCGGTCGCCTATCCAGAGCAGGCAGGCTGCAGCGAACAGCGACAAGGCATTATATTTGAGAAAAACCAGCCAGGGCATTTGTGCAGTCAGTGGTGTTTCCGCCCAAAGCGCCGTACCAATGACGGCTATGGCAATAATCCCCAGGGCGATGGCCCGCCACAAACCGAGAAAGGGTAAATACAGGCGGGGATGTTTGATGGCATCGGTGAAGTATTCAAAGTCCATGAATACAAAAGGTTCACGCAGGCTGGCTTCTTTGGCATTACCCACCAGCACCACCG
>NZ_JBYCKP010000277.1:0-1264 GCF_057473445.1 Acidithiobacillus sp. TH-A36
TTCATTTCTTGATACAGAGAATAGATGTTCCAATAGATGCGATGCCCTAGTCTCAGAGGATGGTTGGGAAATCGGCGAACTTCGTGCAGTGTCACAGAATGCCCATCGAACGCGGCATGCATGACTCTTCCGGAGGAGGCACCTAAATCCACAGCGAGCAAGTTCAACATCTCGTGTCACCTCCAGCCAACAAACCCATTCGTTATAAATGATACACCTAAAACCTTTGATAATGATAGATATATTTGCTTTGTTTATTTTTTTCTTTGAAATTAACCTGCACGGGTAGGTGACTTTTTGACGACCTCTGACCGACTTGCACGTCAACCGCTAGGGTTTTTCTCAACGCCCATCACCGCGCCCGAAAGGGAGCTACGGTCTCCTGAAACACAGCGTAAGATTCCATGTCTGGAGCGCTCCTTTACCCATCTTTGTTGCACTCGTCAGACGTTTGAAAAGCCCGCTCAAGGCGTTTAAATCATCCAGCGACAAGGCGTGTCAGGCCGTGTTTGACACGTCAAAAAGAATCAGGCATAGTTACTATAACAGAGATAAACCAAAGAATTCAAAGGTTAACACAATTAATTCTTGGACAAAGAATACCTTGAACAAATCTCGCCTTCGCATGCCCCCGCACACTCCGTCTTGAGGTGACAGCAAAGAGGAGCGGGCAAACAGAAAGAGAGAAGGTGGTTCCTCGTGGACCGAGCTGGATTCAAGCTCACGATACGCCCAGGTAGTGAAGAAGAATACAGGAAGCGGCACCTTGCCGTGCATCAAGATTTGTTGCATGCATTTGAGGAGCACGGGATTAGAACCTATAGTATATTCATGGACGGAAACACATTGTTTGCATATATCGAGGCCCCGAATGTTGCGGAGGTTTTTGAGAGCTTAAATGCCCATTTTGCAAACATCCGATGGCAACAGTTCATGTCAGACATTCTCATTCCGAATGCGTTTGGTATGACCATGCAACCCTTAGAGGAAGTATTCTTTTTTAAGTCCACTGCGAACGATTAGAGAATTAGAGGAAACGATAAAGGACGGGATGTGTGGATGCTTCCAGCCGAACGACACAAGGCAATTTTACAACTCATCAATACTAAGGGAAGCATGCGTGTCAAAGAGCTCAGCCAACTCTTTGATGTGACCGAGGAAACGGTACGGCGCGACCTGGACAATCTAGAAGGCGATGGGAAAATTCGCAGAAGTCATGGCGGGGCCGTGCGCATTGAGGAAGACCACAGCGAAATTCCTTATC
>NZ_JBYCKP010000278.1:0-1777 GCF_057473445.1 Acidithiobacillus sp. TH-A36
CGGGAACCATACCGCAAAGTTACCAGGCTGGAGCCAAAACGATTGTGGCCATGAGCCACGGTCAGGCAAAAATTCTTCGCACGTTCCCAGCAAAGGCTGGGCTCAACGGCTATGCCGTGCAGCTTTCGCCGGGACATGCGCTCGTGATGTTCACCAGTCCAAACGGCAAATATGTTTTCATGGGCGGCATCTTCGACAAGGCAGGGAAAAATCTTTCCGTGGCCTATGCCCACAAATATCTGCCGAAATCCGATCTACCCAAAAAGATTTCTCCGGTGGAGATGGGCAAGGCGGTCGCGCACACCACGAATTTCCTGATTGGAAGTCCCAAGGCGACCAAACAAATCTGGTTCGTCGGGGATCCCAACTGCATTTTCTGTCACATGACTTATGAGCATCTGCTGCCCTATGTCAAAAAAGGGGAACTCAAAATCCACCTGATCCCCGTAGGATTCCTGAAGCCCTCTTCAGCACCCAAGGCGGAAACGATTATTGCGTCAAAGAACCCGGCCAAAGCCTGGGCCTATGACGAGGCGCATTTCAATGTGCCAGAGGAAGAGGGCGGCATCGTGCCGCTGGCAAAAATCCCGGCCAATGATCAGAAGGATATTCAGGCGAACAACGCCTGGATGAATCACCACGGCATCAACGGTACCCCATTCCTGGTCTATAAAAACGCCCAGGGGCAATGGGCTGTGAATCCCGGTATGCCGGAAGATACCAAGGCCTTTGTCAAAGGGATCGGGGGCTGATTCATGGCACAGGAATCCCAAGCCTTTCTCTCTACCAGTGACCGGGATGGTCCGGTCACTGACCTACTGAATGATCTGTTCTATCAGGGGGCGGAGGAGGGCTGGTCGGATCTGCATTTTGAAACCCAACTGGATCAATCCATGCGGATTCGTGCGCGGATTCGCGGAACACTGGCCGAACTGGAGGTGATCTCCCCACACAAAGCCATTCTGCTGCTAGCGAAGCTGCGTTATCGGTCCAAGCTCCCCGTCGATGAAACCCGCAAAGAGCAGGACGGCAGGTTCGTGCAGGAAATTGAAGGCCGGCGCGTAGAAGTGCGTCTGAACATCGTTCCGACTGTGAATGGCGTTTCTGCCGTATGCCGGTTGCTGGACTCCAAAAACGCAGGGATGCCGATTGAAAAACTCGGTATGCCGCCAGCCGTTCAGGATCTCTATCGCTGGGCGCTGCAGCAGAAAGAAGGAGCCATCATTGCCGGTGGACCCACCGGATCCGGGAAGACCACCACACTCTATGCCGGTATTGGCGCAGTCAGCCGTCCCGATAACAAATTTATTACCGCTGAAGATCCAGTAGAATTTGTCCTGCCCGGTATCCAGCAAATCCCCGTAGGATCGGGAACCGGGCGGTCTTTCGCCAGCGCGATTCGCGCCATGATGCGTCAGGATCCCGATGATATTCTGATTGGCGAAATACGCGACGAAGAAACCGCGCAAATGGCAGTGCGGGCGGCCATTACCGGACACAAGGTACTGGCGTCCATTCATGCCAATTCCGCCAATGGCGTTTATACGCGGCTGAAAGATCTGGGCCTGCCGATCCATCTGATGAAAGCCGCAATTCGCGTTGTCTTCGCGCAAAGAATCATCAAGTGCGTCTGTCCGCATTGCGCCCAGGCGCAGCCCGTCCAGCATCCGGAAATCTTTGAGGGTAGCGGTGTAGCGATTCCTGATTCGGAGATGATCGGCAACGGCTGCGATCATTGCCACGCCACACCCGGCTACGCTTCGCGCCGGGTACTCTT
>NZ_JBYCKP010000279.1:0-7967 GCF_057473445.1 Acidithiobacillus sp. TH-A36
AGGCGTACCAGAAAATCTGTATTGCGTATGGCATCCTGCAAAGCACCAGCCACCCTGACCAGAAGCCGATCGCCAGCTTCATGCCCATAGGTATCATTGACGGGTTTAAAATCATCCAGATCAATAAGTAACACAGCCAACGAAGTTCTATTGCGCTGAGCGCTCAAGATGGCATGGAAAAAGTAAGTTTCCAACCCACGACGATTTATTTATCCAGTTAATGGATCATGACTTGCAAGCCAGCTTTGCCGAATTTGTTCATCCGCAAGCTTTTGCTTCAGATCAATCTCATCTAAACCACGACCTAATAATGAAGCGACTCGCTGCAGAAGTCCTGCAACATCCTCACTCAAATATTCGGTCAACTGGCTTCTGACCACGAGAACACTCCACAATTTGGCACTGCGAAGAACTGTCAAGAGCGCAACAGGGATGTCGGTATTTGACGTGGCTTCTTTCCGTGGTGTTAGAGAGGGAAACAACGTCTTACCAGTTTCCCAAACGCAACTTATTGTTAAAACAGTCCGGATCATTGCTGCTTATGAACAAAATTGCCTGCAAGCCAGTATCACCCCATAAAGGCCAGGCTCCAATAACCGAAGTTTTATTCATAGTCGGCTCGGAATCTCGCCAAGTTTCCAGACACGCATCCGCTCTTACTTCATCAAAAAAAAAGCGCAACCGCGATAACGCATTCATTCGACAACTTCATGAAGCAATTGTCGGACCGCACCAGGTTTTTCCAACCAATACTTGAGGGAAATTTCAGGCATACAACCCTTCGAGGTGATTAATACATATGATGAAACATCATATCTCTGTTCAGGACAGGCAACTCCAAAAACACGGCGAAATCATCTGCAAGGTGCATCCACAAAGTATGATTTGGTGATAACAGATCAACTTTCTTTGGCAGAAAAAACCATAATTCCCTTATCACCACTCAGGCTGCGATAAGGCACACTTAAACTAGCATGAAAAATCTCATCATCAGCAATCGGCCACCCTCTATAGGAATTGTCTCCTAGAAGCGGCATATATTGAGCAACAATACTTTCTAGTGCGTTATGGACAGAGCCATAAAAACCGCCAGTACAGATGTAAGTTTTTGATATAACGGCAACTTATTGGTGATATCCAGCCAGAGACAGGATACCGAAGGAATCATCCTCAGCTTTAAACGCACCGATCCAAACTAAAGAATGATTCAGATATCTGGACAGAATTTCCATCATCTTTTGTGTTGTCAAAGAGAGATCCTGTGTCAGGGAGTTCCCAACAATCGATCCACCTCGATCAAGGCAGATTGCAAAGAAGATTGCGCTTTAAAATCATTAGCAAGTCTAGTATTTTTTGTAAGAATTCGAATAATTATAGATAAAAATATCAAAAAAATAATAAAAATGTGATTTTTATCATAAAATCATATTACGAAATGGACCATAAAATTCTTTATTTTTAAACAACATCCGCAGGAGCTGCCTGAGAATTATCATCTGGGACCATCTGCAGCAATTCACCCAATCCATAATAAGTATCATTCAGCGCAGTTAAATTTGATTCCTTAACCCGCCTTTGCTGACTGAGCGACTGAATACGCGGCTGAATATTAGCCGACGAATGCACAATTGACTCCAATGCAGTCAACTTTTCTTTAGATTGTGCGGCAAAAAGTTCCAATTGACGATTCATTAAATCAAGAGACTCGTTAACCCAATTACGTATGTCTTTTTGCGTTTCTTTTACAAAATCCTCTATCTGCTGTGTTAGTGAGAAAAAAGCCTTCCGAACAACCGAACCTTGTGTGGAAGCAGCAATTTCCAGTCTTTTACCGAAACGCTCATAGCGATCTGCTATCGCCAACAACTCGGCTCGCCGAGGCAAAATAACATATGGAATGGTATCCAGTTTGGATAATCCATACTGTTGTTCAAGTACCCGATAGGCATCCAGCATTAATGCCGAAAGGCGATTGGCCCGCTCAAGAGCATTGTCAAATTGTGCAATAGTCTCCTCGAAAAACTTTGAGAATCGGTCATAAATACCTACAGTAGTCCAGGCGGCCAGCAATTCTGTCCGGGCAGAGATGATAATCTGATCAAGCTGTTCCATGGAAAGCGACTGTAATAACCAGGTATTTGCAGATTCCAGAAACTCTCTTTCTTTCAGCACAAAAGAATCCTGGTCACGAGCAAAAGAGCGCATGAGTTTTTTCTGTTTTTCCAGCAAACGCGGTAATTGCTCTCCAGTTTGTGCCTGCAGACGCTCCATACTCTCAATCTCACCGCCCAGATTCCTTATTTGTTCCTCCAGCAAAACGCGCTGATCAATAACTACCCTTCTGATCAGTCGCCGCGCGCTTTCCAGGATGGATTCACGCTTTCCAGGAATAAGAATTTGCGCTATTGCTTCTTCCAGTTCTTTTAGCCTACTTCGAGCACATAAACTGTCATCCTGACGAATCCGACCCAGTAAGCCTTTTTGCGCGGAGACGGCAATGACCTGGTCCACACTTAATCCCAGGCGCGTTGCCGTCTTTTCTCTTTGAGCAGAAATAGCATCAGCCTCCTGTTCAGGGTTCAGCAAATCATCCCAAAGCGTATCTACTTTATTAAGTACTACCAATTGATTTTGTAGGGCATGACGCCCAAGTGATTGTTCCCAGATCGCCAGGTCGCTTTGTGTTACACCACTATCCGCACTCAGCACAAATATCAATGCATCAGCGTCACGGGCTACCTCCAGCCCTAAATCTGCTTCACTACCCAATGAATTAAGGCCTGGTGTATCCAGAATAACCAGCCCCGCTTCCAGCACCGGATGTACCCACTGCAGCAACGCATAGCGCCAACGCGAAATTCTAACTTTCCCTTCTCCGCAGTCGCCACTGTTAGCAGTCTCTAACTGTGATCCAAACTCTTTAACTTGCGGGCATAATCCGTAACTACGTGCCTCTTCCATCGGTACACAAAGTGTCTCTGTCAGTTGGGTCATGCGTTCTGCACAGTCTTTTTTGTCTTCTGGATTCAATGGTGAAATCGTCCAGAGATCCCGTATTTTTTTTAACTTTTCAACTGAATCATTGAGAGTTCTACTGCGAATCGGCAACAATTGCAAAGAAGGCGTCATGTGGGTATAGGCAATCTCTACAGGGCACATGGTAGTTTGTCCCGGACCAGAGGGCATCAGACGCGCACCTAGATCCGAAAAAAACAGGGCATTAATGAGTTCGGACTTACCTCGGGCAAACTCACCAAAAAACGATATACGTAAATGATCCCTGGCAATTTCCTGAGCAAGATTCTCCATGCGTAACATTGTGCCGCTAGGTAGAATTTCCATTTCTATAGAGAGCTTCGCAAGCTGATCCACAGCATTTGCAATACGCATTCGCCATTGATGGTATTCACGCAAATGATCAACGAGCATGGGTATGGTCATAGTAATCTCTCCATTCGACTATCGGACCATCCGAAATCGGAGTATTCAAGTTTGGCGTATCGGTGCCAATTATAATGCAATCAGGAAACGTCACAACAAAAAAAGATTAAGAACTACTTTCTTTTAAACAATACGATGCAAGAAACCAGCAATTATAGCAAACAAAACAATGGGTAAAATGGTAGCCATCGATGGGCTAATCCCTCCAGACACACTGATATAACCAGACATTTCCGTCAAAAAGTGAAAGCCCAACCCGAGCACCAGTCCGGCCATAACTCTGGCGGCAAGCCCTCCACCACGGGGATTGCGGGTGACAAATGGGACCGCCAACAAAATCATGATCAGGCCTACCCACGGATAACTCAAGCGTCGCCAGAACGCCAAGGCAAAACGATTCATGTTTAATGCCCCTGTCTGCAAACTCTGGTAATTGCGCCAGAGCGTGGGCAGGGTCATGGTGCGCGTCGGATGGGCAAAGCTGCTGAGGGTAGAAGGCGGCATTTTGATGTTCCAGGGTAAGCTTTGTTCATGCTGCATCTGTATCTGTTGCGGCGAAATCGTAGCCAGATCAATATCCTGCAATACCCAATGACCCGCCTCAAAATGGGCAGACGCTGCGCGGGTCATGGTCTTCAGTCCCACCAACCCGGTACTTAGTGAAACTATGCGCACATTCTGCAGCGCCTTGCCTGAATCACCCACTGCACCAATCTGGATGAGTTGATCATCACGCCGCAACCAGAGCCCCTCATTCCCCATATTATGAAAACCGGCACCGGGCTGACTGGCATTGGCCCACATAGCTTCAGATGCCGGAGCAGTCACCGGAATCACCCATTCCCCAAGAACGAACATCAACATCGTTCCCAGCAAGCCAACCAGCAACAAGGGCTGCTCCAGACGCCATAGAGACCAGCCGGACATCCGCAGGGCAATCACTTCGGAATGGCCACTGAGAATACTCATCCAGACCAAGGTACCGAGCAGCAAGGCCAGAGGAACAACATCATAGGCGACTTCGGGCATTTGCAAAGCTGTGTACTGCATGAGTCGCGTCATATTCCAGACGCCATGTCCTGGTCCCGAAGCTTTGGCAATCAACTGGGCAATAAATACCAGCGCCAACAACAACAGCAACACAATACCGCTGTACGCCAGCATGCCACGAAACAGTAGCCGATCAGCGCGTTTCATGCGCACTCTGACTGAACAATAAAGGCAGCAGACCCAAATCCCGACTCCGACGTAGAAAAGTATAAAAAGCGATCAAGGCGATGCCCAGCACTACCCAAAGAAATCCCGGAAAAAGCGGCATCTTGCCAGCCATCATGTGCTCCTTTATATAAATCAGAATGTTATTTATCGCCAGCAGGAAGAGAACGCCAAGCAACATCCCGGCGGCTCTTCCGCCACCGCGCGGCTCACTGTAAGCCAGTGGTATAGCCAACAATGCCAGAAGCGGCAAAGCAATAGGCCATATTAGACGCCATTGCAGCTCCGTCACCGCATAACGCCTGTCCAGACCAGAAAAATGATCCACCAACTGGGACAAGGAAGCATTACTCCAGCTGATTCCGCCAGCCTGGTTGGTAGCATTGGTAGCGGAATTGCCAATCATCACCCGGTAGCGCGCAAATGACAGCACCTTGAAACCATTTTGTCCGGGTTGACCGAGATAGCGCTGTCCATCAATAAGTACCAGACTGAGAGCACCATCAGCACCCGGTTTGATTTCTCCATAGGCTGCAGTTGCCATATCTGATTGTGCACCTTGGGCGATGGAGAGAAAAATTTCATGATAACGGTGTGTATTTTTTCCGATGGCAGAACCCACATAAATGACCCGCCCCCCCGATAAGGAGGTGAAACTACCCGGTTGCAGCATCGCTTCTGCGGCGACATTGGCCAGCCTTTCGGACTCAGACTGAAGCGTGCGTTGGGCTGCAGGAGCCCAGGACAAAGCCAGGCCCAGCTCCAGGCAAAAAACGACTCCAGCCACCACGGCTACTGCAGGCAATAATCCTGTCAAACCGGTGCCTGTGCTGCGAATCGCCACCATTTCATTGGAACGATACAAATTATTGAACACCAGATACACCGCGAAAAAAAACGCAAGGGGCAAAACCGTCACCAACAGTGTTGGTACGGCCAGCCCCAACAATTGCAGGACAACAGGTAACGGCAATTGCCCCGATGCCACCTGCTTCAGCAGCTGGGTCAATTGGCCAATCGCCAGAATGGCCAGAATGACCAGACAGGTCAGCAGAAAGGTGACGGAAATATTTCGGATGATTTGCAGATGGATACGGGTCATGGATGATTCTCTTGTAATCCATCACTTGATTCACGGCACCATTGGGGCTTACTTTGTACGCTTTCGTTCATATTGAATTCCTCAGTCACAGATTATCAGGAGATTTACCGTGGAGATAGCCATTCATGCCCACAAGCCCAGTACCGACAAAATGGATTGTATTGTCGTTGGTGTTTATGAACACGGTATCCTGAGCCCTGCAGCCACTTTGGTCGATATAGCCAGTAATGGCGCCCTGCAGAAATTTATAGAGATGGGAGACTTCGGTGGTCAGTGCGGGGAAACCCAGATTCTCTACCAGCTGCCCGGATTGGCTACCCAGCGCGTGATGGTGCTGGGCCTGGGTACCCATGGCAAGCTCAAGGACAGCAAATTTCGCAAAGCGGTACAAAGTGCTGGCAAAGCCCTGCAGCAGGCGCAAATCACCCAAGTCAGTTTCTATCTGCTGGAAACACCCGTTGCCCGCCGCTCACCCGCAGCTTTGAGCAAAATTCTGGTGCAGGCGGTCATGGATGCCGATTATCAGTTTGATCATCACAAGGAACCATCGGAAAAGCCCCGGCACAGCCTGACCCATCTGCATTTGAATGTGACTGGTGGCGCGGAAGAAGAAGCGGTTATTAAACAGGCCAGTGCCGAAGCGCTGGCGACCGCGCGGGCAGTCGCCTGGGCGAAAGATCTGGCCAATGAACCCGGCAACATCTGTACCCCCACCTGGTTGGCGCAACAGGCCGAAGCCATGGCGCAACGTACTGGAATTAAAAGCACCATCCTTGGTCCGGACGCCATGGAAGCACTGAATATGCGCTTGTTACTCGGTGTTGCTCAGGGGTCTCGTCAGGAACCACGCCTGATTATTCTGGAATACTGGGGAGGAAGCGAAGAACAGGCCCCCATTGTTTTGGTAGGCAAGGGCCTGACTTTTGACGCTGGTGGCATTTCTCTGAAGCCTGCCGACAAAATGGACGAAATGAAATATGACATGTGCGGCGGTGCTGCGGCCCTTGCGGCCATCCAGGCGGCTGCCGAACTGAAACTACCCTTGAACATCATCACGGTGGTTCCCGCGTCTGAAAACCTGCCCGACGGCCAGGCCACCAAACCCGGTGATATTCACAAGAGCATGAAAGGCCTGACAGTTGAGGTCATCAATACGGATGCTGAAGGTCGCCTGATTCTCGCTGATGCCCTCACCTACGTTGAGCGCTTCGAACCTGATGTAGTCATTGACATGGCCACCCTGACCGGAGCCTGTGTTATTGCCCTGGGGCACCAAACCGCCGCTGTATTGGGTAACCACGAAGGGCTGGTTCATGATCTGATCAGCGCTGGCAAGGAAAGCATGGACCGCGCCTGGGAATTACCTCTTTTTGAAGAATACCAGGAACAGCTGAAGAGTCCTTTTGCGGATCTTTCCAACGTCGGTGGTCGTCCTGCCGGAACCATTACAGCCGCCTGCTTTTTGTCGCGTTTCACGGAAAACTACCATTGGGCGCACCTGGATATTGCGGGCGTAGCCTGGAAAAGCGGCGAAAACAAGAGTGCCACCGGGCGACCCGTCGCTTTGTTGGTCGAATATCTTCTCAACCGATCCCGTCAAACTGCCTGAGGGGGCCACCACATTGCCGGCTGCCTCCTTTTATGACCTGCCAGCCACCCTGTTGACCCCGCAGGAGCGATTGCGCGCCATCTGTCGGGTCATCAACAAGGTCTGGCAAGTTGTTGGGGAAGCAGATATTCTCTGTGCAGATTTGGCAGCAGCTCAGAGCGTGGACGACATGCTCTGGACTTTTCAGGCAGATGCTTTTATTCCTCATGGATTGGGGGCAA
Organism: Acidithiobacillus sp. TH-A36; assembly: GCF_057473445.1. Taxonomy (NCBI): domain Bacteria; kingdom Pseudomonadati; phylum Pseudomonadota; class Acidithiobacillia; order Acidithiobacillales; family Acidithiobacillaceae; genus Acidithiobacillus; species Acidithiobacillus sp. TH-A36. Next base: position 7,589 of record NZ_JBYCKP010000279.1, read on the forward strand.
GGTATTCTGTACGCATACACTACCAGCAACCTTGGCCGGATGCCTGCGTGGTTGCCGTGTTGTGCGCCTTGCAGAATCTCCCTGAGCCACTTCCGGCGTGTGAAAGACTGGTGGATTTTATTCCAGCCGAGAGCAACGCTCGCGACCTGGCAAGAGAGAGATATAAGACATTGAAGAACATCGGATACACTTTGCAGGTACATACCCTGGAAGCCTGACCGGAGATACCACAATGAATAAACAATCTGATCGCAAGGAACCCGTGCTCGAAGAAACATTGGAAGATAACGATGACGCACCCTTGCTGCTTACCAGGGTTGTACGAGAAGGTTTACCCCCGCAGCTTTGGCGTCATGAAGAATCACCTGCCATGCCGGAA
>NZ_JBYCKP010000280.1:0-1427 GCF_057473445.1 Acidithiobacillus sp. TH-A36
GTCACTGCCGTAGCACTTTTCGGTATCCTGATTGGCGCCACCATGCTGGGCGGATTGTCCGACATATTCGGACGTAAACGCATGTTTATTGCCGAAATGGTGATTTTTGTGGTGTTTCTCATCGGTCTCACCCTGAGCCCCAGTTATCTCTGGATGGTGATCTGCCTCTTCGGGATTGGGCTCGCTCTGGGTTGTGACTACCCCACCGCCCATCTGGTCATTTCTGAAGCGGTTCCCAGCAAGGGACGCGGCGGCCTGGTGCTTGGCGCCTTTGCCTTTCAGGCGGTAGGTGCAATTGTCGGTGCCGGTCTGGGCATTATCATTCTTGATGTTTATCCCGAAGTGGATGCCTGGCGCTGGATGTACGCGGCAGCGGTTATCCCGGCCATTCTGGTGATTGTCGGCCGGTTTTTTATCACCGACAGCCCCCACTGGCTGGCCAGCAAGGGGCGTATGGAAGAAGCGGAAAAGGAAACCCGCCGCCTGCTCAAGCGAGTTCCCCAATACCCCAAGGAAGTGGTCCTCAACAGGGAGCACGCCCATCACCACCAGAAAGTCAGTCCTGCTGTGCTTTTCAACAACAAAAACCGGCGCGCCACTTTCCTCGCCGCCATCCCCTGGTTCATTCAGGATTTAGGTACTTACGGTATCGGTATTTTTACCCCGATCATTCTGGCCACCACCCTGGGTGCATCCAGGGATGTACATAGCGTTGCTGACCTGGCACAAAACGTGATGCTCTCTGCCAAGGGAACCGCCCTGCTCGATGTGCTGTTGATTCTGGGGGTGCTTGCTGCCATTTTCTTCGTGGAAGGGACCGGCCGCATCAAGTTGCAGATCATCGGCTTTATCGGCTGTGCAGTCGGTCTGGGTCTGGCCGCCATTTCCCTGAATCTGCCCGATGGGGACAAAACCATTCTGCTTTTTGCCGGATTCATGCTTTTCAACTTCATGACCAATCTCGGCCCCAACGCCCAGACCTACCTGCTGGCCGGTGAAGTATTTCCGACCTCCATTCGCGGCTATGGCGCCGGCTTTGCAGCTTCTTTCGCCAAAATTGGGGCGGTCATGACCGCCTTTTTGTTCCCCATCCTGCTCCACACCATTGGTACCCAAACCCTGTTGATCATTCTGGTGGGCACGTCAATACTGGGCGCCATATTGACCTGGGTTTTCCGGGTCGAAACCCGTGGCAGCCTCGAAAAAATTGAAGAGGCGCGCGTGCAACCCCAGATCTGAGGGTTTTGCTTATGGGTCCGCGCAGATTGCGGGCCTGTTTTGCCGCCGGAAATGGCCGTTGGCGTTACCGGCGGAGCCGTTTATGGGGTAAGCGACCGTAACATCCGCAAAGGAGTATGAAATATGCTGGTCAACTGTGTGGTATATAACGATGGACGTAAAGTTGCAGACAGCACCCTGGAGGACGT
>NZ_JBYCKP010000281.1:0-2439 GCF_057473445.1 Acidithiobacillus sp. TH-A36
TGATGGAGGGGACGTATTCCAATACAACAGGGGCTACCATCAACGCTACGCTGTATTTTGCCGCTGATGATCAAGGCGTGGTGGACATCAACGGGACGCAGGTAGCGAGCTATGACGATCAGGGAGAAAGTGGATCGCAGGCCTATCCCTCAACGGGCGGAGTGGTTTCGGTACCCGTAACGCTGGCCCCTGGCCCGGACGAAATTCTGTTTTACATTACCAATGGAGATTCAAGCACAACGGCGGCAAATCCTTCTGCCGGAATACTGAGCATTATTGGCACCGTGAATGGTACCAATCAGGTTTTAATCGACACGAATAGTAACTGGCTCTACACCCCGACCAGTGGATCCTCTTCAAGCGGGACTGTGACCGTAAATCCCGGCCAGACAGTGACCGGCACCAATCCCAATACGCACGCGCAGAGCATTCTTTGCAATAGCCCCATCAAGTGTATGGGTACGCAATGCCATGCGCTTTTTGGCAATCAGGATTTGCATTTCTCGGAGGCTTTGACTGCGCTCTCGGCGCTGCAGCAGATGGAGCAGAACATGCAGTGCGCCGATGGAACCAGTGTCGCGGCTGGAAACTGCCAGCCGATTATTTTTCAGGGGAAAGCAGATTACTGCCGGACCTGGCCATTTGGAGGCACTTTTACCAATAACTGTTGCAAGGAAGGGCTATCCGAAGCGAGTGGTATGAATATCGGAAAGTATCTCGAACTAGGAACGAATATGTGGGCTGCAGCCAACAATTCGGAACTGGATGCAAATGTTTCTGTTTTTGGTGATTTCCATGCCTGGAATGAGAGTGTTTACCACCAGTTTGATACATGGGCTTCAGATGGCTGGAGATATGTTACAGGAGCATTCAAAGGGGCAGCTCAGGCGGTTGAAAATGCTTTTGGACTGGGCGGAGCATCTGCAGCGAGCACGGCTGGCGGTGCTATCCAGACAGCAGCTACGGCTGCAAAAGCTGGGGCAAAAGCATCTCAGGGTTTAATTAGCGGATTACAAGATCAATTAGAGACTTGGCTAAAAGGAGAAGCCAAATATGTTCTAAAGCAGATTTTTGGGAATAGGTTAGGTGGTGAGATTTTTCAGCAAGCAGCTTCACTATATAAAGTGTTTGCGCCAGTTATAGGTTGGATAATGCTGGCTTATGAAGTATTCCAGATACTTCAAATTATCGCAGAAATACTAACTTCCTGCAAAAAGGAAGAGTTCAAATTGGGTGAAAAGCGCAAGGTGCATGAGTGCCAGAATCTAGGTACCTATTGCACCGAAAAGTTCCTGGGTTTCTGTCTGGAACACAAAGACATTTTCTGTTGTTACGGATCACCTCTGGATCGGATTATCGCATCCCAGATCAAGATAGGTCAGCCCAATGTGGCTGGCGGTTATGGCACACCCAAGAATCCAGATTGCAATGGCTTCACACCGCAGCAGCTTGGCAATGTGGACTGGAATAATGTATCTCTATCGGCCTGGACAGCAATGCTCCAGAAAGCGGGGTTGGTTGCCGGTAGCAATGCTGCTGGATCCGCAGAATACACACCAGGACAGATTGATCATCCGAATGGAGAGGTAAATGCGGATATGGCCCCCCAACCGGTAGAAGAATAGGAGATAATCATGCATAAAATAAAATGGAAAATCGTGTTACGCGGTAGTGTATTATTGGCTTGTGTAGGTTTATTGACGGGTTGCTCCGTAAGAAGCATGACGTTAGACGGTGGGCCAATACACGACAGGCCCAAGTCTGGCGTTAAATCCGTGGAACTAAATGCACTGTTCAAAAAAAATGATGCCAATATGAGTTCAATATCGGATAACAAACTGGCCACTATTTACGATCTGGAATATGTCGGTCCCGCTGCACTTCTGGCCCATGATGAATACACACAATCAGCGTCCGGCAACCTTTCTGCCTCAAAGAAACTGGCAAACCGGAATAGTTTGATGGGTCTTGGTAGTCAGGCGATGGTGGTATTTGGTCCTGGAATGGCAGTTCCCGGATTAGGGATTCTCATGGGGTTGGCTGCAGGCGAACCTCACGCCAACCCCGTACCTATTGGATATGACCACTTAGTTCATGAGCTCCATCAGAGAAAAGTTTTCTGGGTCTTACGATATGTTCCCGATGGGCATAACGTCGATTATCGGATCGACAATCTGGCGCATAGAGCGATTCTCTGGGCTGGAGATCTGGAACTGGCAGGCTGGGCCAGCGGAACATCGCCCAAGGCGGGAGATTCAATATATAGAATCAAGGGTGGAATCTGGAAGGCTTGGTCAGATGCGAATGTTGATTGGGCCTGGGAAGGCTATAAATATCTCCTACCTCCGACTATCCCCATCGTGCCCGCACGCATGGACTGGATCGTGCAATCCTGGAAGAACGCCAAGAAGGATCCTTTCTATGTGGTGAATCCCCACA
>NZ_JBYCKP010000282.1:0-3868 GCF_057473445.1 Acidithiobacillus sp. TH-A36
GCCAGCACGAATTATTGAGCTACTCCCAGCAGAGCAGTCTGGGTCCGCGCCACTGGCAAATTCACCCGAATCACGGCTGGTGCATTCCTGCCGAAACTTCCGCAACTCAGGAGAAAACCTCATGAAACCCGTAGTCAAACAAGTTACCTTGGCCATCATGAGTCTGGCATTTGCAGGCACTGCTTCTGCCGCCACATTGACGCTGTACAGTGCTGCCCCGGCTTCTTTGGCCAAGGCCCTGGCGCGCGCATTCAGCAAAAAAACCGGTGATCACGTCGCCGTGTGGACATCCAGTACCGGAAAAGTCATGGCCCGTCTGGCCGCCGAAGCGGACCATCCGCATGCCGATGTGGTCATGGTCGCCGACTGGACAGCCGGCCTGGAACTCGCCAAAGACAAGATGGTGTATGACTATCAACCTGAAAGCATCGACAAAAATCTTTTCCCAGCCATGCAGCTCAAAGGACCCTTCCTGCCCTATGGTGCCGATACGGTTTCCATGGTCATGAACACCAAAGCCTTGCCCAAGGGCGCGAGCATGCCTACCAGCTGGTTTGATCTGACCGCTCCCGTCTGGAAAAATCACCTCACTGCGCCCAACCCGCTGCTCTCGGGCACGGCTTCGGATTTTGTCATTGCCTTTGTGGATAAATACGGCAACAAGGCCTGGCAATATTTTTCCGACCTGAAAGCCAATGGCACCGTCTGGCCGGGGACTAATCATACCGCACTGATGCCGGTACTTTCCGGTGAACGCAGTGGGATGGTGGAGTGCGTTGGGCATGCCGCCGTGCAGGCCAAGGTACAGGGCAACTCCATTCAGCTGATTTACCCGAAAGAAGGCACCATGCTGATTCCCCGCCCCATCATGATCATGCAGTCGGCGCCGGATAAAAAGCTGGCCGAACAGTTTGTCAATTTCACCATGTCCCCTGCCGGACAAAAACTCGTCGCCAAATATAATCTCTATCCTTCCCTGAATGGCGTTGCCGCCAAACCTGCTCTGGCCAAGCTCGGTACTTATCCGGTCATGCAGGTCAACTGGGATCAGGTCGCCGCAACCCGCGCCAGCGTGCTGGCCAAATTCCGCAAGGACATTCTCGGTCAATGATGGGACGCAGCCTGAATCGGCTGCTGGTTTTTGGCATCCTTGGCCTGCTGGTTCTCGCACCACTGGCCACCATCGTTTTCGAGGCGCTGCAGCCCGACGCCAGCCATCATCATGGCATGGCTCTGCTGCAGTTGGGAGTAGACCAGCACTTTATCCACGCCCTGCTGGGCACCGCAGGCATGGCTGCTCTGGCGGTGGTTTTTGCGCTGCCCATCGGGCTGATTCTGGCCTTGTTGATGTTTTACGCCCCGCCCAAATTCAGCCTGCTTTGGGAAGGGCTGATTCTTATCCCCTTTTTAATACCACCTTACCTGACTGCCGAGGCCTGGACCTTGCTGGTTGGTCCGGTAGGACTCATTGAACAACTCATCCATGGTCTCGGAACGCCCCTGGAAAATTTTTTGTACTCGTTGGCGGGAATGGCTGCGGTAATGGCCCTGCATCTCACCCCGCTGGTGTACATTATTCTGCGCGCAGCCTTACAAAATGGGGATTTTCGCCTGATTCAGGCAGCCCGTGTACATGGGGCAGGACTGTGGCGGGCCTTTCGCGTCGGCGTTTTGCCCCTGGTTTTGCCCGCATTGGCCGCTGCAGGTTTACTGGTTTTCCTGGATACTTCAGCAGAATTTGGTGTACCAGCCTTGCTGAGTGGCTATGCCGGAGTCACTGTGCTCAGTACCAGCATTGAGGCCGCCACCAATGTCTGGCCCGTCAATTTGCCACGTGCTTCCGCCATCGGTCTGGTATTGTGTACCCTGGGCATTGTCGCCTGGTTTTTTTATCGTCCCCTGGCCAACGAAAATCGTGGACAAATCCACCAGCTTCGCTACCCGAGCCGCTGGTGGTCAATGCTTCCTCTAGCCGCTTTTGTTTTGATTGCCATGTTGTTACCCATCGGGGCGGTGCTGGCGGTGTCTTTTGAGAAAGCCATTACGGTAGGACTGAAATTCAGCAATTTCACCTGGCATCACTACCATCATATTCTCTCGCATCAATCCAGTGCGTTCGGAGCCCTTGAAACCAGCCTGGAACTCGCCGCCCTGGTGGCTTTTGGTACCATGGTGGCCGCCCTGCTGACGGCCAATATTGTCCGCCGTGGTGGTCGTTTTGCTGCTTTTCTGGATTTGCTGGCTACCCTGCCCATGGCCATACCCGGCGTTGTTCTGGCCGTAGGCATGATCCTTTTCTGGAATGCGCCATGGAACCACCTGCCCGTCTTCGGCACTACCGCCATTCTCGGCGTTGCCTATGCCACCACCACCTTTCCTTTTGCCATGCGCTATGCCCGCGCCGGGCTGGCGCAAATACCGCCGCTTTTGGATAACGCCAGCCGGGTACATGGTAGTGGGCCCCTGCGAACTTTCCTGAAAGTGCATATTCCCATCGCCTGGCCCATGCTGATTGGGGGAGCGACTGTTGTATTTGCCCTGTCCATGCGCGAACTGGTGGCCTCGTTGATGCTGCAGCCTGCGGGAGTACAGGTGATTTCCACTTACATTTATGCCAATTTCCGGCAAGGCGTCATTGGTGATGGCATGGCCATGTCGGTCATTGGCGTGCTCAGTTCGGCACTCATCCTGGGGGTAGCCCGGGGACTACTGCTGCGCCGTTAAATTTTATCGTGTTGCCACCATTACTCGTACTGGAGTCCAGACATGAACAACCGCAAGCTTATTATCACCATGCTGATTGCTGCTTCAGGTGGCGTCTGCCTGCCCCTCGTCGCTTCTGCCACACCGGCTGAAATCATCCTGCTGCGCCATGGTGAAAAAATGAATCCCTACGCCCTGTCACCCGTGGGTCAGGCCCGCGCAGCGGCCCTCGCCCGGCAATATCTGGGAAAAAACGCAACCCATAGCCTGCTGCCAGCACACGAAAAGCCCGCCACTCTCATGGCCATCACTCTGCATACCATTGAAACCATGACACCGACGGCGCAGAGCTGGGGGCTTCCGGTAACAGCCTTTACGGTCGTTCCGGAACCCGGTCTGAGCAAACATCAGAAAATGGTGCAGGAAAATCTCCGCACCCGGGAAGCCGTGCACGACATCATGACCAATCCCGCCTATGATCAGAAGGTTGTGGTCATCATGTGGGAACATAAACATATTGCCAATGCCAAGCTGGAAGCCCAGTTTCCTGGACAACAGGTCACTTTCCGGCAATTGCTGCATCTCGACAAATTCAGGAATGTACCGCAAACCTGGCCCAAGAAAACCTTCGACTACTTCTGGATTATCCGTTATCAACCCGGCGACACAACCCCCGTTTCCTTCAGCATGGAACAGGAAAAGTTTACCGGACAATATGCCCGTTTGCCTGAAAATGCCTGGGGAAAGCCGGAATAGCCTGTCACGGCCTTATGCCAGAGTTCACCGGACTCCTATTGGCGAAAGCTTTACAATGTCCGGCCTTTTAAGTAATAACAATAACCATGGACCAGCATTTACTGAAAGGTTTTTTGCTTCATTGCAGCCATGCCTGTCGGGTTTTGGCTGCCGTTTTTATTTTATCTGCAGGTAACACGTTGTTGCCTGCCCAGGCAGCCATTTACCGTTGGGTGTCCCCCAATGGCACTGTCAGTTATGGTGATCAGCCACCACCAGACGCAGCAAAGCTGCAGTCTCTGCCACCCATTCCTCCGCCACCACCGCCCGTAGCGCATCTGCAAACTCCGCAAAAGGCAGCAACTGTAACCCCATCTTCAGCAGCCAGCGATAAAACCCTGACAGCCATAGAACGCTTGAATCTCCTGGC
>NZ_JBYCKP010000283.1:0-13860 GCF_057473445.1 Acidithiobacillus sp. TH-A36
CTGGTACTGCTCTTGGCCAAATATCCCCACTTTTCGATGTAGTCCTTGGCGAGCTGCATTTGCAGGGCTTCGTAGCCTCCGGGTTCACGGGCTGCCGAACCAATAACCCGGATTGCTTCGGCGGTAGCCTCGGCAACCAGTTGAATGGCCTTGGCTTCACCTTCAGCACGCAATACTTCCGCCTGTTTGCGGCCATCTGCCACATTGATGTCCTGTTGCCGCTGACCTTCAGAAGTGTTGATTTGCTGCTGTCTTTGTCCTTCGGATTTGGCAATCAGGGCGCGCTTTTCCCGCTCTGCGGTGATTTGCAGTTCCATGGCGCGGATGATTTCCTGGGGTGGGGTGATGTCCCGTATTTCGTAGCGGAGCACCTTGACGCCCCAGTTCAGGGCCGCTTCATCCACCGAAGCCGCCACCGCCGTATTGAGCAGCTGCCGGGAAGACAGGGCTGCATCCAGATGCAACTTGCCGATTTCTGAACGCATGGTGGTTTGTGCCAACTGGATAACGGCAGTAAAGGGGTTGCTCGAACCATAAGCCGCCTTGACGGAGTCCGTAATTTGCAAATAGAGAATCCCGTCTACCGTCATGGTGGTGTTATCAAAGGAAATACAGGCCTGCGCGGGCACTTCCATGGGTACTTCGCGCATATCAAAACGAAAGGCCACACGGTCCAGAAAAGGAATAATAAAATTCAGGCCCGGTTCCAGAACCGCGTGATATTTACCGAGTCTTTCAACCACCCAGGCACGCTGCTGGGGAACCACCCGGATGGTGGTGCGTAAAATCAGAAAAGCCGCAACAATGACAATCAGGATGATGATGAGGGAGGACATAAAGACTCCTTGTCGGAGGGTTGCCGGGGTAGCACCCCTAAATGTAGCAGGTTATCGGTCTTGCCCACGATCACGGCGCGATCACCGGCACAGGGGGCCGGGCCATCATCTACCACCGCCATCCATTCGCTGCCCCGGTAACGCACCGTATAATGTTCATTCTGGTCAGGACCACGAATCACATCCACGCCCTGACCCAAATCAAAATCCGTCAGTCCCTGAGATTTTCCGGCGAGCCGGTGGCGCAGCCACATTCCGGCAGGCAGCAATACCAGACAGAAGCCCAGAAACACCCAGTGCAAAACCGCGCCAGGCAGCACCAATCCGGTAATAGCGGTAAACAAGGCGGCTAAAGCCACCGCCGCCAGATAAAAAGTGCCGGTGAACAATTCGGATATTCCCGCTGCGAAAGCGATAATGACATAAATATAAAGCATGCTAATTACCCACGCCGGGAGTCATTCTCCTCAGTCCATTTGCAAAAACAGTGCTGCCAGGGGCGGCAGAGTCAACTCCAGTGAACAGGGTAATCCCATCCAGCTCCGCGCTTCGGCAAACAGCGGAAGGTTACCCACATTACTGCCCTGATACGCAGCTGCATCACTATTGAAAATTTCCCGGTAACGCCCGGACTCTGGAACGCCGATACGATAATTTTTGCGCAGTACCGGAGTAAAATTGAACACTGCGAGAATAAAAGCACCGTTGCGATCGCGGCGCAGAAAACTGAGTATGGACTGGTCTGCGTCATGGCAATCCACCCAGGCAAAACCCTCTGGTGCAAAATCCAGATCATGCAAGACTGACAAGTCGCGGTGCAGGTGTCCGAGATCCCGACTCAGCCAATGTATCCCCTGATGCCAGGGTGTTTGCAGCAAATCCCAGTCCAGAGCCTGCCCACAATTCCATTCCATTCCCTGAGCAAATTCATTGCCCATAAAATTCAGTTTTTTACCCGGATGTGCACACTGATAACTGAGCAGCAGACGTAAATTGGCAAAACGCTGCCAGGTATCGCCGGGCATTTTATCCAACAAAGAGCGTTTTCCATGCACCACCTCGTCATGAGAGAGAGGCAGTACAAAATTTTCTGCGTATGCATATAACTGGCTGAAGGTCAGATCATTCTGATGAAAGCGCCGATAAACCGGATCCTGCTGCATGTAGGACAGGGTGTCATTCATCCAGCCCATATTCCATTTCATGGAAAAACCCAGCCCGCCCACATAGGTGGGGCGGGAGACCATGGGCCAGGAGGTCGATTCTTCGGCAATGGTCAAAATACCCGGATAGCGCTCATTGAGCACCACATTCATTTCCCTGAGAAAATCAATGGCTTCAAGATTCTCCCTGCCACCATACTGGTTGGGAATCCATTCCCCCTCGTTCCGGGAATAATCCCGGTAGAGCAGGGAAGCCACCGCATCCACCCGCAGGCCATCAATATGAAAACTGTCCGCCCAATAGCAGGCATTAGCCAACAGAAAATTGCGAACTTCGTTGCGGCCAAAATTGAAAATATACGTCCCCCAGTCACGATGTTCACCTTCACGGGGGTCTGCATATTCATATAAAGCGGTGCCATCAAAACGGGCCAGTCCCCAGTCATCCTTGGGGAAATGCCCCGGCACCCAATCCAGCAGCACCCCAATACCGGCCTGATGAAAAGCATCTACAAAGGCCCGAAAACCATCCGGGCTCCCGAAGCGGCTGGTCGGCGCATAGTAACCACTGACCTGATAACCCCAGGATTCGTCCAGAGGATGCTCCATCACCGGCATAAGTTCGATATGGGTGTAACCCATGTCCTGCACATAGCGCAGCAGACCTTCGGCAAGCTCGTCATAGCTCAGAAAATCCCCTTTCTCGTCGCGCTGCCAGGATCCCAGATGCACTTCGTAAATATTCATGGGGGCATGCTGCCAGTCGGCCTGCGTCCGCGCAGCCATCCAGTCCTGATCTTTCCAGACATGCTGACTGTCCACTACCCGGGCTGCAGTACTTGGACGTCTTTCAAAAGCATTGGCATAAGGATCGGTTTTCACAAAAACCGCGCCGGAATCCCGGTGACGGAGTTCAAACTTGTAGATTTCGCCCAATTCCAGTCCAGGAACGAACAATTCCCAGAGGCCACTCATTCCCCGGATCCGCATCGGGTGATAACGACCATCCCAGTGATTAAAATCGCCAACGACACTGACCCGCTCCGCATTGGGTGCCCAAACGGCAAAAAACACTCCTTCGACACCTTCATGATAACGACGATGGGCGCCCAGATGTTGATAGGCTTCATACAAGCGACCCTCACTGAACAGATAAACTTCCAGATCGCCCAATACCGGACTGAACACATAGGGATCATAAGCCTCGTGCGTGCCCAGGGAATCCAGCCAGCGGTAACGATAGGGGGTGGGCAGGCTTTCTCCGGCATGGGTGAAAATCCCGTCGGGATGCTGCATGGTCATCAGCACCCATCCCTGAGGGGTTTGCAGTTCTACCTGAGAGGCCCCGGGCAAAAAAACGCGCTGCATAGCTTGATTGTCGTTACCGATCCGGTGCTGCCCCAACCAGGCGAAGGGATCGTGATGACGGGCCTCGCGAATGGCTATTTCGTCATGATTCCAATCTTCGCCATGATTTTTTTTTGGTAATTTCGTCACCACAATCTCCTTTTCATCATTGTGATTGAGGAGCCACTCCCACCAAGAGCATAACACATCGCCGGAAAAGACCATTGTCCCCTTTGAGTGCTTGCCGACATCCTCCAAGTTCAGTACCTTTAAACCGAAAGCACGGGGGAATCCTGTCTATACTCCTAGCTAGGTGTAATACCAGTGCCCGACAAGGAGAAGAGCATGTCCGAAGAAAACCAGAGTGGCCCCAGCAATTCCCCGCGCTTTGTCAGTAACCTCACCAAAAATACCCTCGCCCTGGTCCTGGCTGGCGGTCGTGGCAGTCGCCTTGGACCATTGACCGACTGGCGCGCCAAACCTGCCGTGCCTTTCGGGGGCAAATTCCGCATCATTGATTTTTGTTTATCCAACTGCATGAACTCCGGCATTCGCCGTATTGGTGTGCTGACCCAGTACAAAGCGCACAGCTTGATTCGTCACATTCAGCTGGGCTGGGGATTCCTGAGAGGCGAGTTCAGCGAGTTTATTGAAATCCTCCCTGCCCAACAGCGCATGAATACCGGCTGGTACAAGGGAACCGCAGACGCGATTTTTCAGAATATTGACATTTTGCGTGCCCATCGGCCGCGTTATGTGATTGTTCTCGCTGGTGACCATATTTATAAAATGGACTATGGTCAGATGCTCGCCGAGCATGTGCAAAGTCAGGCAGATATGAGCGTCGCCTGCATTGAGGTCCCTTTGGAAGAAGCCAAAGGTTTTGGGGTCATGACCGTCAACCACGAAGATCGGGTGACCGGTTTTACCGAAAAACCCAGCGACCCCACACCCACACCCAACAACCCCGACCGTGCGCTTGCGAGCATGGGTATTTATGTTTTCAACACGGATTTTTTGTATGAACAGCTCATCCGCGATGCGGACAGTCGCGAGTCCAGCCATGATTTTGGCAACGATCTGATCCCCTACATGGTGTCACGCTATCGGGTCATGGCTCACCGCTTTCGTAACAGCTGTATTTCCAGCAATGAAGGCAAGGCCAGTCGTTGCTACTGGCGGGATGTAGGTACGGTTGACGCCTACTGGTCTGCCAACATTGACTTGGTGCATGTGACTCCGGATCTGGATTTATACGACAGCCGCTGGCCAATCTGGACGTATCAGGAACAACTCCCTCCTGCCAAATTTGTCTTTGACGACGAAGGAAGGCGCGGCATGGCACTGGACAGTATTGTCTCGGGAGGCTGCATCATCAGTGGCGCAACAGTCCGTCGTTCCTTGCTGTTTTCCAATGTCCGGGTCAATGATGGCCATACCCTCATCGAAGATTCTGTCATATTGCCCAACGTGCGCATGGGCGAAGGCGCTCGTCTGCGTAAAGTCGTCGTCGACAAGGGTACTATCATCCCTGACGGCCTGGTGGTGGGCGAAGATCCTGCCGAAGACGCCCGCCGCTTTTATCGGACGCCCAACGGCGTCACCCTGATTACTCCGGAGTTATTAGGCCAGCAACTACATTTTGTGAGGTGACCTTATGCCCCCCGCACGCGCGCTTCATGTCATTTTCTGCTGGCATATGCACCAGCCTGATTATCGCAATGCTAATGGACAATACGCATTGCCCTGGACGTACCTGCATGCCTGCAAGGATTATGCAGACATGATCGCCCATTATGAGGAAAACCCTCTGGCTCGGGGCGTCTTTAACTGCGTGCCGATTCTCGTTGAGCAGATTGAAGATTACACCAGTCAGTTTGAAAGTGGGCATTTTCGCGATCCTCTACTCATCGCCCTGGCCAGCACTGATCTAAAAACCCTGAACAATGAGCAACGTCATCACCTCATGGAACAGTGCTTTCGACTGGATCCGGAACATATGCTGAATCCCTTTCCCGGATACCGCCGACTGTATGAAATATATACCATCATGCACAGTGATCCGGCGGAACTTTCTGACTATTTGTCCATTCAGTTTCTGGCCGATCTGCTGGTCTGGTATCACCTGGCCTGGACTGGTGAAACCGTGCGGCGCGGCAGCCCGCTCATTAAGAAGTTGATGGACAAGGGACACGGTTTCACGCTCGCAGACCGGCAGGATTTAATACGCTTTCTCGGTGAGCTGATCGGCGGACTGATTCCCCGTTACCGCGCCCTGGCAGAAGCAGGACGTATCGAAATATCCACCACCCCCTACTACCACCCCATTGGCCCCCTGATGCTGGACTTTGCCGCCGCACGGGAAGCCATACCCGATGCGCCATTGCCCGAATCCCCTGAGTACCCTGGCGGGGTCGAGCGTGTGCGCTGGCATATTAAACGCGCTCAGACTTATCATCCGCAACATTTCGGCATTGCCGCCCAGGGCATGTGGCCAGCAGAGGGCGGGGTTTCTGCCGCCTTCGTCAAAATGCTGGGTGAGGCTCAAGTGACCTGGACGGCTTCGGGAGAAGGCGTACTCACGCATAGCCTGCTGCGCAGCGATGACGATTCTGCACCACGCGGTCGGGCCGAATATTTATACAAGGCTTATCGCCTCGAAAATCAGGGACCGGCGCTGTTTTTTCGGGATGACGCGCTCTCTGACACCATCGGTTTTGACTATAAAACCTGGTTTGGCCACGATGCAGTCATCGATTTCGTGCATAAGCTCGAAGCCATCTGGCGCCAGACGGAAGATCAGGATCATCCCGTCGTCAGCATCATTCTTGATGGAGAAAATGCCTGGGAATACTACCCCTACAATGGCTACTATTTTCTTTCCGAGCTCTACCGGGCCCTTTCCAATCATCCCCATATCAAAATGTGTACCTTCGGCGACTATGTCCAGGACCATCCGGAAGCCATTAAAAGCATTCCGGATCTTGCCGCCGGGAGTTGGGTCTATGGCAATTTCAGCACCTGGATCGGCGATGGGGCCAAAAACCGGGCCTGGGATATGCTCTGCGCCGCCAAGCAGGATGTTGACCAGCATTTTGCCGGACTCACCCCCGAACTGCAGGAAGAAATCACTGAACAGTTAGGTCGTTGCGAGGGCTCGGACTGGTTCTGGTGGTTCGGAGATTACAATCCTGCCGATTCGGTCAGGGATTTTGATCACCTGTTCAGGATGAACCTGCGCAAACTTTATAACCTGATGCAAATTTCTCCTCCAGAAACCCTCAACGAACCCATCAGTCATGGTGGGGGACCCGCCGAATCTGGAGGTACCATGCGCCGCACCCATATGGAAGGATAAGCAATGACCCACAGCACCCCCCTCCTCCTGGGCGTCCACGCCCATCAGCCGGTTGGTAATTTTCCGCAGGTGATTGATGACGCCGTACTGCGCTGTTATCACCCCTTTCTTCAAGCCATGCATCGCTTTCCTGAATTTCCCTTTGCCATTCATATCAGTGGCTGGTTACTACAATATATGGTGCAACAACACCCCAACACCATGAAACTGCTGCAGGAAATGGTCACCCGCCAGCAGGCGGAGCTGGTGGGCGCCGGGGACACCGAACCGGTGCTGGCGGCTATTCCCCATGCAGATCGCATCACCCAACTGGAAGCCATGGCCGACCGACTGGACAAAAATTTCGGACAGCGCCCGGTGGGGGCCTGGCTGACCGAGCGCGTTTGGGATCCCAGCGTGGTTCCCGCCCTGCAAGAGGCGGGAATTCAATATGTGATGGTGGACGATTATCACTTTCTCTGCGCGGGGGCCTCTAGCGACCAACTCGGCAGCTTTCATCGCACCGAAGAAAATGGCCAGGCTATCGATGTTTTCCCCATTTCCGAAGCGTTGCGTTATCGCCTGCCTTTCTCGGAGGCCGCTGCCGCAGTCACTTATATCGAAGAAATATCCGCGCATAATCCGGGTAGCGCCGGGATTTATTTTGATGACATCGAAAAATTCGGGGTCTGGCCGGAGACTTATAGTTGGGTTTATGAAAAAGGCTGGCTGGAACAGTTTCTCCAGGGCGTCCTGAATTCTCCACATATTCAACCCATGCGTTTCAAGGATTATCTGCACCAGCATCGGCCCCAGGGTATGATTTATCTGCCCACGGTGTCCTACAGTGAAATGAACGAATGGACACTGGCACCGGATGCGGCCCGCAACTACGCGGCTTTTCTGGAACAGGAAAAGGCTGCAGGCCGCCTGGACCTACGCAAGCCACTCATTCGTGGCGGAATATGGAAAAACTTTCTGACCCGATATCCCGAGTCCAACTGGATGCAGAAACGCATGCTGCAATTATCCCGGCGCTTTCATGCTTTGCCCAAGCGCCAGCAAAGCAAGCAGATGCGTGCGGATTTACATGAAACCCAGGCCAATGATGCCTATTGGCACGGGCTGTTTGGCGGCATTTATCTGCCGCACCTGCGCCGGGCGGTGTACCATGCCATGGTTCGACTGGAAGCGCAGCTCGATAAAATCCAGGCACGGCCAGGTTTGCAGTTCATTGACGTGGATATGGATGGCCATGAAGAGCTGTATTATCACAATGACGATCAACAGTTGATCATTCGCCCGACTCCCGCCGCCGCCGTAGCCGAGTGGGATTGTTACAAACTGCATCACAATCTTGGGGATACACTGGCACGGCGCGACGAGGCCTACTACGACAAAATCCGGCACGGGGCAGTGGATCATGCGGCTCCCAGTGAAGGTATTGCTTCCGCCCACGACCGCATCAGCTTCAAAACAGAAATTAAGGCTGATGATCTGCTTGCCGACACCGCCCCCTGCCACAGTTTTCAGGAGTGGCTGGATAATGTCGCAGTCACGTATCCGGAAAGCAGCATCGTTCAGGATGCTCCCCATTTTGCGGGCGGTATCGCTGACAGCTGGGCGGTCAGTAAAGCCTATAGCCTCGCCCATAAAGGAATGATGGTGCATTTTCGGATAGAATCACCAGCTTCCCAACACAATACAGAGTCTCACCATTTTCAGACTCGGCTATTTCTGGCCATGCCCAGTTGTGATGGGCCGGCGGGACAGTTTTTTGCGGATGGGCAATCCCAGGGTGGCTTCGGACTTCCCATCCAGGGTGAAAAAACCCGACAAATCGTGCTGGAAGATGCCGTGATGGGCGGTAAAATCACCCTCCATTGCAATCCGCCGGTGCGCTGGGAGGCTGCGCCCCATATGACCGTTTCCCAATCCGAAGCGGGCTTTGAAAAAATCATGCAGGCCCTGCAACTGGATTTTTACTGGGACCTGACGGCTGGCAAGACGCAACATATCGAAATCCTTACGGAGATCATCGCCTATGACTGAGGAACTGACCATAGGTATTGATGTCGGTGGCACCAATTTACGTTTTGGGGTTTTCCGGGGTAATGATTGTCTGGACAGTATTCGCCATGAAGTAGATCTGCACGCCAAATGCGCTGCGGCAGCCGATTCAGAAAGCGCTGCCCGACTGTTCACGGAACTGCTTGAAGCAGGCATTGCTCAACTCCGCCATCAATACCCGGAAATTATTCGAGTCGGGGTGGCTGTGCCCGGTTTTGTGAATGCCAAAGGCGTTTTGCTGCAATCGCCCAACATTCCGCAACTCATCCACTTTGATTTGCAAAGTGCCGTTCAGAATGCCTGCCAATTGCCTGTACTCATCGAAAATGACGCCAATGCTGCCGGATATGGCGAATTCTGGGAAGAAAAACAGGAAAATCCCGAATTGCGCGATCTCTTGTACGTCGGCCTGGGTACCGGTGTCGGTGGTGGGTGGGTCCATGACGACCGCCCCTGGCGCGGTGAACATGGAACCGCCATGGAGATAGGGCACATCATCGTGGTCCCCGGCGGAAGACGCTGCGGATGTGGTAATCAGGGTTGCCTGGAACAATATGCCTCGGCACGCGGAATCCAGTCCAGTTACGTGGAACTGACCGGCACAGCACCGGATACTGCCGTTATTGCCCAGATGGCCTGCGATGGACGCCCCGAAGCCAGTCAAACCTTTCAGATGGCCGGTGATTATCTGGGACAAGCCCTGGCCAGCATTTTGAAGGTTGCCGATGTCCGGGTCATTCGGGTGGGAGGCGGGGTCAGTGCGGCCTGGGATTGTTTTGCGCCAGCCTTATTACAACGTTTGGACGCTGACTTGATTCCCGCGCTGCGCGGCGAGGTGGAAGTCAAACGCGGCAATCATGATGATCTCGCCGGAATGCGCGGGATCGCCCTGCTGGCCGATCAGGAACTCAGCCAATAACCGATGCGAATTGGTGTATTTGATTCCGGACTGGGTGGCCTCAGCACCCTGCTCTCCTGCCTGCGTTATTTGCCGAATGCCCATTTTTTGTTTTATGGCGATAGCGCTCATAGTCCTTATGGCGACAAAACCGCCGGCGAAGTACAACAATGGACGGAAATTGCTTATGCCTGGTTTGTCCGGCAAGGCGTAGATGCCGTGGTACTGGCTTGCAACACGGCTACCAGCGCGGCAGCCATACCTCTGCGGGAATATGCGGACGTGCCCATCATCGGTATTGAGCCCGCCATCAAAAAAGCGCTGATGCTTTATCCCGAAGGCAGTATTCTCCTGCTGGCCACAGCCATGACCGTCACCGGTGAAAAGCTTCGTAATCTCTTGACGCAATTACCAAATGCCGAACAACGCGTGCAGCCTCTTGCTTGCCCGGGTCTGGCAGAACGCATTGAATCCCAGAGCAATGACTGGCAGCAGCAAGTCCAGGAGTATCTGCACAATCATGTTCTGCCTTATTACTCGACAGACACTCAAGTCATTGTGCTGGGCTGCACCCATTACTGCTGGATCAGCAACTGGCTGTCAGAGCTAAATGGACGGAATATTCCCACCCTGGATGGAAATGATGGCGTGGCGCGGCAATTATGTCGCAGGATCGACATACGGAGTCTCCCCGAGACGCCACCGGATTTGCCCACTGAAGCATCCATTGATTTTTATTTTACCGCCGCCGCTGCTGAAAAAACGCAAGTTGCCCGTCGCCTGCTGCGCGCTCACGGGGTCAAAACCTAGTCCATCTGGGCCCCATGATCCGTCAACTTCACGCCATATTTTTTGGCCTGAGCTTCGCCCTGGGCGTAAGCCAGATTAGCCAGTTCCTCCGCATGCTTGGCCTTGACCACTGCCTCATCATATTTACCGGCTTTGTCTGCCGCTTCGGCTTCTTTATAAATTTTCGGGGTGGAAAGCCACAAATAATGCACGGCTGAAGTTTTTGCCATGGCCGTCTTGGCCGCCGCCAGCGCATGCTGCGCGTCTGTAGCGGTAACCGTCGCCGCCGTCGCAAAACCCGCCATCATCAGGGTGCCTGCTGCCATCACACTCATCAATAGACGCTTCATAAATGCACCTCCCTCTACAAACCTTGTTCAGAATGAAACAACCGACCGGACATTACTCCAATCCTCAATCCAGCAAAATTTGTTCCTTCCCGGTAACTACCTGAAAAAACAAATCCCTCAACATCAATCCAGCAATCTGCTCAGGTTGAAATGGCCAATTCGGGCCAGAAGACCCAATGCACATGCGGGCCATACCGGACCATTTGATTCCATCGGCAGCACCTCTATATGAGTAGAGGCACAGCCAGCGCCAGGGCATGAATCAATACACCCACCAGACCGCCGACCAGGGTTCCGTTCACCCGAATATATTGCAGATCGGTCCCCACCCCTTCTTCCAGCAGGCGGATCATGTCTTTTTCGGGCCAGTCCTGAATGGTTTTTTCAATATGCTGCGCCAAACCATCGCGCATGGCCGGGGCCAAACGACGGGCACTGTTTTCCAGATAATCATTAATGGCCTCCCGCAAGACTGCCTGTTCCGCCAAAAATGTCCCCAACTGCCCGGCCAAAACATGAATCTGACCCCGTAAACGGGAATCTGGACTGCGCAGATCCTTGTCCAGCCAGGCGCGCAGGTCGCGCAACAAACCATCTGCATACTCCTGCACTGCCGGATGGGAAATAAGGCCATTTTGCCAACGCCGGATACGCTCCTGAAACCCGGCGTCTGTGCGCAGCCGCACAATCGCATCAGCCATCCAGCGATCAAAAGCCAGGCGGCGTGGATGCTCGGGATCGTCCTCGATTTCCTGCAAAAGTTGATGCGCGGCCTTTACCAGATTTCGCGCGAGATTATCACTCAGGGTGGCAGGGTCCATGAGCGCACTCATCCAGGAGAACAAGGTGGGATAGGCGCGTTTCAGAATGGCTGCTATTTGCTCGGCCAGCAGCCCCTGCGTTTCTTCCCCATCCAGCCACTCGCGCAGGCGCTGAATACCATCTTCCAGAAGAGCCTGATGACGGTGGTCTTCCGTCAGTAATGCCAGAATATTTCCCATCCAGCGCGCCCCATCCACGCGCTGCAGCTGGCGACCCAGCGCGCTTCTCAGGGCAACACGCAATTCCTGATCATCAGTCAGCGCCAGGGCTTTTTGCAGCAACGTCGTCAATTGCCGGGCCAGCAAATGACTGCTTTCCGGCTGGATCAGCCACTGTGCCAACCAGGTGGCGGGATCGGCGCGGCGCAACAGGCGGACAATGGCTTCACTTTCCAGAAAATGATCACGAATGAACGTGGCCAGACGCTTCGCCAAACGCGCCTTGTTTCTCGGCAAAATGGCCGTATGGGGAATGGGCAGACCCAGCGGATGACGAAACAGGGCCACCACCGCAAACCAGTCCGCCAGCCCGCCCACCATGGCGGCCTCGGAAAATGCCCCGGTCCAGGCCCAAATGCCCAAAAATCCCTGACTGGCTGAAAACAAGAACAACAGCAACGCCAGCAACAGTAAAACCAAAGCCCAGCGACGCATCACCTGCAATTTTTGCAGGCGTTCTCCTGGCCGGGGATTCAGAAGTGTTTTTGGGGGTTCATTATTATCGGCAACCATGTGAGCGAGTTTAGCACGGAGACTTGCATTCTGTAGAAATCGCCATTTAATATGCAAACATAATTATTGGCAGGGAGTATGGATCATGCGTCTTATTCTGGCGATTTTTTTACCTTTTCTGGTGTTTTTTACCATTGGCCGGCCGCTCGCAGGCATCATCTGCCTGCTTCTGCAAATCACCGTACTGGGCTGGATACCGGCGGCCATCTGGGCGGTTTACGCCTTAAGCCAGTACAAGACCGATCAGAAAATCCAGAAAGCGCTGGGACGTTAAAGGCCCTTATTAAGCCGATATCGGTTAACCAAGATAAGACTTCCTGCTCAAGTTGGCATTCGGTCAGCGTTCGTCTTCCTCAATGACGCGGATCAATGCCAGATTGATATAGTAGTTGCTTCGTCCTGCCTTGACCTTTTCGACAAAACCCGCTTCGGCCAGATCGTCGAGGTATTTTGTTGCGGTCAGACGTGAAACCTGAAGATCGCGCTCAAAAAAGGCGATCTTGGTGTAAGGATGCTGGAACAGACTATTGATCAAGTCTTGGCTGTAGAAGCGAAACTGATTCCGGATTCGCTGCTTGTAGTCCATCAGGGCGAGGCTGATCGCTTGAATCATTTTGATGGCCTGCTCTGCGGTCTGTTCCACAGCATCCAGCATGTACATAACCCACTCTTCCCAGGCTTCATCATCCCGAACGGCCTGAAGCAGGCGATAGTACTCCCCTTTGTTCCGAACGATGTAGTTGCTGAGATAAAGCAACGGGATGTCCAGCAACTCAGCCTTGACCAGATAAAGCACGTTGATGATGCGCCCGGTTCGACCGTTGCCATCGTAAAACGGGTGGATACTCTCGAACTGATGATGAATCAGAGCCATCTTGATCAACGGGTCAACGTTGAACAGGGCATCGTCATTGATAAATCGCTCTAGGTCGCCCATCATGCGGATGATCTCGTTATTGTCCTGCGGCGGAGTGTAGACCACCCGGCCTGTATCGGTCTGAAGATCAGTGCCCGGTAACTGGCGAAAGCCTGCGTCGTTCTGTTCCAGTGCTTCCTGAATTTTCAGAATTTGCCGGTTTGTAATCAACCCGGTTTTGCGCACCTCCTCAAAGCCCGTGCGAAGCGCTTGCCGATAACGCAAAACCTCCTTGGTAGCCGGGTCTGAATACACGCGCTCTAAAGCTTCGCCCTTGAACAATGCATCGTGCGTCGTGACGATGTTTTCGATCTCGGAACTGTCTTTGGCTTCCTGCAAACCCAGAGTATTAATCAGGATGCCCTGGTTCGGGATGGTCCGTGCCATACTCTTGAGTTCCGCAAGCTTACGGCTGCTTTTTACTAGCTTCTTCAGAATAGGAGCAGTTTCGAACCGTACCGGATCGAGCTGATGCAGCGGCTCAAGTGTCATGGTTGCTCCCGAATAGATGGAATGGCGAAACATGCAAAGAAAGACAACTCGACCTATACATATCGCGAGAAATATGCATAGGAAAACCCATTCTTATATACACGTCAAG
>NZ_JBYCKP010000284.1:0-1821 GCF_057473445.1 Acidithiobacillus sp. TH-A36
GGCCTTGCAGTCATCCAGGAAATTGGCTACTTCTTCCGCCCCTTCACCCTGAAAGAGGGTACAATTCACGGTCACCCGGAAGCCTTTTTCAACCGCCTCCTGAATAGCCAAAGCCGCCCGCTTGTAGGTCCCCGGTTGACAGACAGAATCATCATGGCGGTGTTCATTGCCATCCAGATGGACAGAAAATGTCAGATAAGGAGAAGGCGTATAATCATCCATACGCTTTTTCAGCAGGAGTGCATTGGTGCATAAATAAACGAAGCGCTTGCGTTCCACCAAACCCTTCACCACTTCCGGCATATCCTTGTGAATCAGTGGCTCACCGCCGGCAATAGAAATGATGGGCGCACCACATTCTTCCGCTGCGCCAATGCACTCTTCCACCGACAGGCGTTTATCCAGCACATCATCGGGGTAATCGATTTTCCCGCAACCCGCGCAGGCCAGATTACAACGAAACAACGGCTCCAGCATCAGGACCAAAGGATAACGCTTACGCCCCCGCAGTTTTTGCGAAACAATGTAGCGACCCACCTTGTAGCTCTGAATTAAAGGAACACCCATAGTATCAACACCCCCACCTGGTGGCTAAACAGCCTGTGAACAAATAACAACCTTAATCGCTCAAGTATAACATACCAAAGCGTATGCAGGACAAGCGCAGCAAATAATCAGGCGCCTTTACCCCGGGACAGAAAGAAAAACAGTATATTGGCAATACGCGGTGCCAATTTCGGACGCAGCAAACGGGCATCATAAGCAGCAAAGCGTCTCTCGTTTTCCGTCCGACATAATGCGAGCAACTGTGTCAGGCTAATGTCGCTACTCACCTGTTCATGGCCGGTCATGGTAAAATTTTCCTCCTGATGATCATTCAGGCCCCTTGCCGTTTGAATCCGCGCCCAGGCCTGCATGCTGATGACCTGGATACGGTGATACTCCAGAACAATTTTTTTCCAGAAAGGCAGGCGCCGACGGTGCCACTTTAACCAGTTGATAAAAAAAATGATGTGTCGCGCTTCTTCCTGCATGACCGGCTCAAATATCTTTACCAGCTCAGGTGGGAAAAATCCCGAGTTTTTGGCTGCAGCAAACAGTCCAAAAGCAAAATAGGAATCCAGACATTCGCCATAACCCGTAAATAGAAACTCCCAGTAAGGATCCCGCAAGGGCGGCGGCGGCGGAGAGGGAGGTATCTGAATATTATAATGTTTCACCAACGCCTGGAGCAAATCCGAATGTCTCTGTTCTTCCTGACCATCCAGAGCCACAGCGGCACGCACTACGGGATCGGTTTCCCGTGCCGCCATACTCTGAACCATCCGCGCGGTGACACTCTCCGTCGCTACCGCCTCACCCCAGAAAGGCAAGGATTTGACCCGTTGTTCCGTGGCAGCATCCAGTTCCGGCCAAGGCATATTTGCAGGATCAAAATGTACATGGGTATCGTGCATGAACTGGCAAAACAAATCCCGATGCTGCTCAGAACCCAGATCTATGGCCATTGCCGTCATAAAACCCCCTCTTTCCCGGTTGCAACCTGTAACCACCTTCGACGCATATAATGACTTTCTGATGCAGCCCATGACAAGAGGACCGGGACGCCCAGAAAAAGTTCACGCAGCCGTCTGGCCAAAGCATAAGCCAGGGCAAGGTCCGGACCAATGCCGACCACCGTTCCGAACAGCATAAAACCGCCCTCCTGAATACCAATGCCTGCCGGCACCACAAATGCCACACTACGCAAAGCTTGCCCCAGACTTTCGAGGAGCAAGGCCGCCCAGAAAGGTACCGGATGGTGCAGCAGCCAAAAAGTAA
>NZ_JBYCKP010000285.1:0-24688 GCF_057473445.1 Acidithiobacillus sp. TH-A36
GGAGTCACAGGAAGATCTGTGTTGTAGATGGTCGCATCGGATTTACTGGAGGATTCAATATACATCGCGATTATTGGTCGTCCAACCCGGATGAAGCAGTGCACCAGGACACGCATTTTCGGGTTACTGGACCAATAGTGGCGCAACTGTCCACGGTGTTTGTGAATGAGTGGCTTTACAGCTCCGGGGAGACGTTGCGAGGCGAACCATGGTTTTTAGAGAAAGATGAAATCCCGCATGAAGGGAGAGTGCTGGCGCGTGGCATTGCTGCTGGACCGAATGAACAGCAGGAACGCTTGCGAGGTTCCTATCTCACAGCGCTGAACGTGGCGCAAAAATCGGTCAAAATCATGTCACCATATTTCATCCCTGATGAGGTGTTGATTGCAGCGATTGGTGATGCTATTAATCGTCAAGTTGCAGTGGACATTTTTATCCCCAGAAACAACAGTAAAATATTATTAGCAGCCACTATGGGAACCATCAACGAGATCCTTGAGCATGGCGCACGCCTATGGTTATGTCCTCCACCTTTTAACCATTCTAAGCTGATGATAGTGGATGATCAATGGTTATTAATGGGTTCTGGTAACTGGGATGAACGCAGTCTTCGGCTTAATTTTGAATTCAATGTTGAATGCTATAATGCGCTGCTCGTCCATAAAATAAATACGTTATTCCGCACGCATCAAAATTCCGCAACACAGTTTACTTATGCCGAATACTTGAAACGGCCATTTCACCATCGGCTAGTTGATGGTTACACACGCATATTTTCCCCATTTTTATGATGCATTTTATTTCAATGAGATGAACATATCCTTTCACTATTAGGCTGATTGCCATGTATCACAGACCGAATACAAGGCAGCACCATGGCCTCAATAGGCTAGACAAAAAATCCTTCATGCGAACAAGGAGACATCCATATAAAGAAATCATCCCGGATACCACCACAGGCGGGATCAATGCCAATAAGCGCTTAGGGAATGGATGGATGGCTGAAGCTATACTCGCCATCGTTTGCCTGAGATTGACCACCTCAGATTTTTTAACGGGGACCGCTGGGCAGCTAATCACCCGGTCGATACGGATTTCATGGGGCAATCAGCGGCGAATTGTTAGGCACGATGTGTAGCGTGAATGGGTGTATGGCTTGAAAAAATTCAATAAATCAAGAAATTAGGGGAGGGTAACTTCAAGTGGGTTATTTGGAATGGGCTGCGTCGGAAGATAAGGTGCAACGATCTTCCAGCGCCACAATAGGTTGTCTGACCATTTTTTGGGGAAACACGGAGCGGTTGCGTTATACTCCGGTCAATGTCTTTCGATGAAAAGGAACTTGATTTTGAGTCTATGGCGAATTTGGTGCGATGGCTCTTGTGGCCCTACCAACCCCGGCCCCTGTGCCTGGGGTTCGGTCATTGAATCTCCCGATGGAGTACGTACGGAGCATTGTGGCTTTATCCAGAAACAGGGGACCAACAATATCGCGGAACTCACTGCCGCCATTGAATCTTTGCGCAAGGTTCCCGAAGGCGCTGAAGTCATCCTTTGCTCCGACAGCCAGTATGTCCTGAAAGGCCTGAATGAATGGATGCCCGGCTGGATCAAAAAGGGCTGGAAAACCGCCGCAGGAAAACCGGTCTTGAACCAGGCACTCTGGCAGCAGCTCTATGCCTTGTATAGCGCCCGTAAAGTCCAAGTGGAGTGGGTTCGTGGACACAATGGGCATCCAGAAAACGAACTGGCCGACCAACTGGCAAATCGGGGATTGAGCATGGGGTAACCCATCGAAAAAGGCACCTGACCCATAGCGCAGGGTGGCTTATCCCGAAAGCTCTATAACCTACAGAGAGACCATGAAAAAACGTAGTGGAAGAATTAACGCCATCCTCGGAGAAATCATGCCCATCGCACATGCCGTGGGGAATCCGATGTCGTTGGATACTGACCTGAGTCGCATTCAGACCATACTGTATAATCTCTTATGCGAACGTGATGAAGAAGCTTTTCAGGCCGTTCTGGAAACCTTCCGCGCAGAAGGATTGGTCGATCTGTGGCAGTTTTTCTGGAATCAAGCCACGGAAATGGCCTGTGCCAAGTCCTATGAAAATGGTTTTCGGAGTCTCCTGATGGCCGTGCCTTTCCTGGCAAATTGGTCTGGAGAATGCAACGCGACCGACCGCAAAACGCTGACCAAGGTGTTGACGCAACACCAATTGATTCCGCCACGGGGCAAGCTGCAATGGCTGCTGCAACCCCAATCGATTTATCACTTGCGCGCCACCAGTCCCCTGCAGTTATGGATAATGAATACGCCCGGAGCGAACGCCCCTTATCCTTGGAATTACAACCGGATGACGGTTCCAGGCATGTACCTGCTGGTAGGCCGATTGGAGTTTCCCGAACAGAATACGCCCCAATGGCCCGATCCTGAACAGCTCGCCCGCGATCAACGTGAAGCCTTGGGATGGCCAGAAGGTTCGCTGGACGCTTGCGCGCTCTTACATTTCTTTCTGGAAATCGGTCAGGATGAACCGGAAACCGAAGAGGATCACCTGCTGGAAATCAGCTTTACGGTCTTGGGCGCCCTCAAAAAACAGCTCGAAGAAGAACAGCTTTCTGCAGAAGACTGCACGGTTTGTGTGGAGGCCAGAAGCGATAATCACTTAACCGTGACGCTTCAGCCCAAGTATCACCGTAAAGCGCTGCTGTGCAATGTCGAGTATAACGCCACCCGCATTCATCGCCTGGCACTCATGCACAAGATCGAACAGGTTTTGACGGATTACGGGTTTTCTGTAGAAGCAGGCGCGTCTTTGCTTTCACAGCCGACACGCCTGCATTAAACGGAAAGGAAGTATCTGATGATCAAATCATGTTTAATATAATCACCGAACTGCTGCATTCCCGATGGAAACGGAATCAGGCCCATTAACGCCCACCCAGAGAGAACAAAACCATGAGCATCTTGCAAGAATTGGAAGTCGCCAAGAAAGCCAAAGAAGCCGCTGATAAACGGGTAGAGGATCTTCTCAAACAAGCCAAGGACGAAGGATTGGCAGAAATACGCCGGATCGTTGAGGACTTGGGATTGACGGCCAAGGAC
This sequence comes from Acidithiobacillus sp. TH-A36, assembly GCF_057473445.1. Taxonomy (NCBI): domain Bacteria; kingdom Pseudomonadati; phylum Pseudomonadota; class Acidithiobacillia; order Acidithiobacillales; family Acidithiobacillaceae; genus Acidithiobacillus; species Acidithiobacillus sp. TH-A36. The sequence continues at coordinate 3,113 of NZ_JBYCKP010000285.1, forward strand.
CTCCTGAAGCTGGTTCCTTCTGAGCCACAGAAAACGCGTCGCGTGCGCAAGTCCCCAGCCTTTTGGTATCAGCATCCAACGGATCCCAATCTGGTCTGGAAAGGGGCCGGACCCAAACCTGCCTGGTTCAAGGATTTGAGTGAAGAAGCCCAACAAGCCTGCAAAATAGTGGCGGGTTGAATCGATGAAAGCCTCTACTGGCAGTAACGTGGCCTCTCCGCAAGCGCTCGCCATCACCGCACTAGCAACGCGCTATCTGTTGGACAATGAATTTTCTGTGGAACCCCAATTGGGAGAAGCCGTGGACGCATTACTCGTCGAAGAGGATGAAGAAACCCTGCAAACCATCTCCCTGCTGCTGTATGAAAAAGATCCGGAAGCCTCTGAGGATTTCTGGGATTATGCGCGGGAACGGGCAGAAATGTACCTGACCGAAGAAGGACAGGTCAGCACCCTGTTTGCCGTACCGGTACGCCATCCAGAATCCATTCAGGGTTTTTCGGCAGAACGGGCTGCGGCTTCCTTTTTTACGCACGGACTTGTCTGCGCAAATGCCAAGGTCACCTTTTATCCCGCCCCGGTAGATGGCGGGCAACTGCTGAATATGTCTCCGGTAGAAGTGTTTCGCCTCCATACGGCACTGGGTCAAGACTATCGGGAAGCAGCTACCTTGCTCAGTACACAAACCTATGCCGAAGGCACGCATCCCTATATTTGCTTCATCGGGATTGTCAGCTACTCCGCACAAATGCCAGGGCATTGCGTGGCCTGGGAGTTGCCTTCGGATGACTTTGTGCGCCGCATTCAAAACTGGACCGAGCAATCGGACCTGGCCGTGTTGGGACTGAATAGACAGAAAAACGTGCTGGGATATCCGGGTCGAATGGTGTTTGCGGTTCGCGAAGGGGCACAGGAATATCAGGATATCGTTCTGGAGGAATTTGTGACCCGAGTGGTTGGGGGGAAGTCGGGCCAGATACTCGCTCGTCTGCAGGATCACCCGATTATGGAAGGGCTCACGCTGGAACTTTATGATGCCACCCAGGAATATGGGGCACTCTATATCCCCTGGAAACAGTTGGATCAGGCCCGTGCGGATGTCATTGAGCGAATATTCGATTTGCTCCGAGAATCGGGGGTCATGGGACTCATGTTTCAGGACTACGAGGCGGGTGAAATATCCCGAGTGCAGCACTAGCAACCCGTTGGCTTTAACTTCATACTATCATCTAGTTGAATGTTCATTTTCAACGAGATTGTGTGGTAAAAGCGTGATGCTGACATAGGGCAAAAGATGACGTTGATTAACATTCAACCAATATTAAGTTCATGATAAACATCAAGGTCAACCGTAATGTCGAGCGTGATTTTTTGTGTTACGACTGCACGTTCTGTCACCGGTTGACCGATACAATCCCGCAAACACTTTCGCAGTAAAACGATGAGAAGCGAGTTTGACCATTTCCTCACAACGAATGTCGACGCCCTCCATGCGCTCTATTTTTACATTTTTCAAAATGTTGTCAGAGTGGGTGGTTTCTCTGATTGATATCTTCTGGTCGAAATGTGCTAAAGCTTCACCGCTACTTTCGTTCGCTAGCAGACTGCCGGATTATTCGCTTAACCAACTGATTCTATTACATCGGCCATTTTTTGAGAATTTACAGATAGCACTATAAATCAGCATGTTGTATTTTTTCAAAACCGAAAGTCCGACATAAGCCTGCTAATTGTGATGAAAACGTTGATCTGCCGATTTTTGGGTAGCGGGCGGGGCCGCTTCGAGTTCAGCAATCACGTTCTTGATATCCTGTAAAAGCAGACCCGCCATATCGCGTGAAAACCCTTCGCGAATGACTAGCCGTAATACCGCGATTCCACCGGCATTTTCCGGTAGGGTGTAAGCAGGAACCTGCCAGCCCCGAATACGCAGCCGTTCGGATACATCAAATACACTGTAGGATTTGGCTTTTTTGAGTCGTACGGCAAATACCGGAATGGCGCTGCCATCACTCAAGAGGCTGAACGACCCTATTTTGGCCATTTCGCCAGAAAGCCAAAGGGCGGTATCCCGTAAATTCGACATGATTCGCGTGTAACCTTCCCGCCCAAGACGCAGCAGATTGTAATACTGTCCGACAATCTGGTTGCCCGGGCGGGAAAAATTGAGGGTAAAAGTGGGCATGTCACCGCCCAAATAATTGACATGGAATACCAAATCTTCCGGGAGATGCTCTTCACCCCGCCACAGCGCCCAGCCCACTCCAGGATATACGAGTCCATACTTGTGCCCGGAGGTGTTGATGGAAACCACATTGGGCAGGCGAAAATCCCAGTGTAAATCGGGTTGCAAAAAAGGGGCTACAAAGCCGCCGCTGGCAGCGTCGACATGAATGGGAACCTGCAACCCGCTGTGCTGATTATGGGCCACAAGGGCGTCGTGGATTTCTTTGACCGGATCAAACTCCCCGGTAAAAGTGGTACCCAGTACTGCGACGACACCGATACTGTTTTCATCCACCATAGCCAGGACTTCGTCGGAAGTAAGGGTATATCGATCATCCTGCATGGGAATATAACGAGGTTCCACTTCCCAATAGCGACAGAATTTTTCCCAGACGACTTGCACGTTGCGGCCCATGACGAGGTTGGGCTTTTCTGTGCTCAGGCCTTTATCCTGACGGCGTTTCCGCCAGCGCCATTTTAACGCCATACCCGCGAGCATGACGGCTTCGCTGGAACCAATGGCCGAGACGCCTACGGGTTTTTCTTCGGGGTTGGCATTGAACAAACGGGACAACATATTCACACAGCGGGTTTCGATTTCGGCGGTTTGTGGATATTCGTCCTTGTCGATCATGTTTTTGTCGAAAGTTTCAGCCATGAGCTTTTCGGCTTCAGGTTCCATCCACGTGGTGACAAAAGTGGCCAGGTTGAGCCGGGCGTTCCCATCCAGCATGAGCTCATCATGAATCAACTGGTAGGCTGTTTGCGCAGACATTTCTCCATCAGGCAATCGGTATTTGGGAATAGGGTGATCCATGGTGCGGGATCCATAAGCCGGGGTAATATCGCTGTCTTTGGCAAAACGCTTGACCATGTGGGTCTCCTTGGTGATGGGCGAGAGCTTCCTGCTTTTGGTCTCCGCACAGTGGTTAAAGTTCCTGCTATAAAAGGCCACCCGCTCAATCAGGCCGCCCAGAAGTTCTGTGGGCACATCCTGCTGGGGCGCTCCGATTTAGCCATACGCGCAAGACTCATGACGCAGCGATTCTCCGCTGACCTTGGTAAAATGGTAGCATGGTCAGCAAAAGCTGTAATTTGGGGAGGATGCATGTGCGGACGCTATGGATTCATTCACAGTCCAGAAGATCTTCAGCAGGCCTGGGGAGCTTTTCGGGTGCATGGCGCATTCCCGCCTTCTTACAACCGTGCACCAGGTCAGAGGCATCCGGTCCTGCGTCAGGCTCCGGATCTGCGTCTCGAACTGGTGCCCATGCGCTGGGGATTCTTGCCGGGCTGGAGTACCCGCACCCAGATACGGCCGATCAATGCGCGGGTGGAAACCGTCGCGACGCAACCGCTGTTTCGGGAAGTCTTTCGTCTGCGGCGAGCCGTGATACCGGCAGACTGGTATTTTGAGTGGCCTTTTATTCCTGAAGATCCCTCTGAAAAACAGCCCGTACTCATCCGGGCCAGGGATCAGAGCATTCTGGGGCTGGCCGGCATCTGGGATCGACACACGGGCACAGAGGGTCAAACCGAGGAGACCTTTGCCATTATCACCGTTCCTGCCACCCCCACACTGCAGTCGGTGCATCCGCGAATGCCGCTGGTTCTGAATCCTCAGCATTGGTCGCTTTGGTGGCATCCGCACGCCCAGCGCAAACATCTGGAACCCTGTTTACAACCCGCAGCGACGCTTTGGGAAAGCTTTCCCGTGACCCCACAGGTGAACAGCCCCCGTATTGATGAACCAGAGGCCATTCTGCCTTGGGATGGAACACCACCGGCATAAGGGCATTCAACCGTTCACCAGGCAAAAAGTGGACTTGCGTCGCGCTGAATGCTTACTATATAAATATATAGTAACTACTCAAGAGGAATTCCTCATGCGCACTATCCACGCAACTTCTTCCCAGAAACCAATGCGGTCACTCGGTTCAAGGCCATTAAGTTTCATTTGGCTCATGATTCCCGCCTTGCTGCTGGCCGGTTGGCTGGGACATCAGTCTTCCAGGTATGCGCCCGATCATTGGAACCTGTTGCAGGGTATTGGTGTTATTCATTCTGTCGGAGAGGATCAAGCAGGACAACCAGCAAAAGGTCAAAAGCCGCATCCTATTCAGGATGACATTTATGCATAATAGTTCGTTGCTGGCCACAGCACCCTGTCCTTTGCGGTCGGATTTGCCTCATTGCCGGTTCCCGCTCATGATTTCCCATATTGCGGCAGGTTTTCCGTCTCCCGCCGATGACTATGTCGAAAAACAGATTGATCTGAATGCGCATCTCATTCAACACAAGGAAGCGACGTTCATTCTCCGCGTGTCGGGATGGTCCATGCGGGATGTGGGCATATTTGATGGCGATGAAATCATCGTGGATCGAGCCATTACCCCCAGCGATGGCAAAATCGTGGTGGCAGCCATCAATGGAGAACTCACCGTCAAACGCTTGCGCATCGTGGGTCAAACCGTGTATCTGTTGGCCGAAAACCCCGAATTCCCGGCAATTCCCCTCCAGGAAGGAGAAGAACTGTGCATTTGGGGTGTCGTGACGCGCGTGCTGCATAGCGTCTGAAATTCTCATGCCCATCGCATTGATTGATGCCAATAACTTCTATGTATCCTGCGAACGGGTTTTTCGCCCGGATCTGGAAGGGAAACCGGTAGTGGTCCTGTCCAATAATGATGGCTGTGTAGTCGCCCGTTCTGCGGAAGTGAAGGCCTTGGGGGTTGCCATGGGAACGCCCTGGTTTCAGTTGAAAAAGCTGGCTCAAAAGGAAGGGATCATCGCTCTGTCGAGTAATTACACCCTCTATGCCGATATGAGCCAGCGCATGATGGCGATTCTGTCCACCTTTAGCCCGATCCAGGAGGTATATAGCATTGATGAGTGCTTTCTGGATTTGCAAGGATTTGCGCCAGAGCAATGCTGCCAAATAGGCAAAACTGCCCGCCACCGCATCCGGCAATGGTTGGGTTTACCTGTAGGGGTTGGAATAGCCCAAACCAAGACACTCGCCAAGCTGGCCAATCATCTGGCGAAAAAGCGGCCCGAATACGCAGGGGTCTGTGTTTGGGGAGATATACCCGAACAGAAACAAACCAAAATATTACAGCAGTTACCTGTTTCAGAAGTTTGGGGCATTGGTCGTCAGTGGGGTCAGCGGCTTCAGGAAATAGGGATACTGACTGTCTGGGATCTGCAGAATGCAGATCCCAGACCAATGCGTCAGCGTTTTAGCATCTTGATGGAAAGAATGATTCGAGAACTGCGCGGAGAGTCCTGCATCGCCATGGAAGAAGTAGCCCCACCCAAACAGGAAATTCAATCCTCCCGTTCATTTGGGCGACCCGTCAAAACCATGGAAGAACTGGGTGAAGCCATCAGCCTGTACATTGTCAGAGCGACTATCAAGCTACGGCGTCAGAATTCAGTGGCTTCTGCAATACGTGTCTATATTCGCACCAATCCCTTTCAAACCAGCCTGCCGCAATATCAAGCGGCCCGAACCGTCGTACTCAGCCACCCCAGTCAGGATACGCGAATTTTCCTGCATGCTGGCAAATTGGCTCTGGCTCAAATGTATCGAGAAGGATTCGCCTACGCCAAGGCAGGGGTTCATCTTCTGGATATTAGTTCGGCCCAATCTGTTCAAGCCGATTTATTCGGAGATGCAGAAGCAGAGTGTCGTGCCCAAAATTTGATGGCCACGATGGATCAGATCAATGCCCGATTTGGAAAGAACATTCTGCAACCCGGCATAGTGGGATGGCAGGAACCACGCGGATGGACCATGAAACGGGGGAATAAATCTCCTGCCTACACAACACAATGGAAGGAGTTGGCCAGGGCCAAGGTGGAATAAGAAGTGTTAATCGGCGTCATTTTTTTTGCCCTATGTCAGCATCACGTTTTTACCACGCGATCTCGTTGAAAATAAATACTCAACTGGCTGATAGATTGAGAAAATTTAAGGAATATTGGTCAGTTTGTGGGTGATCCATATTGACGCTTTTCTGCTAAAAACTGATACATCTCAGGCGTTGACTGCTCAGCGACAATCATCTCGCCAGCGCATTGACTCATCAGATTTGCTACTGATGTAGGGTTGTTGCCTCACCATTATGCTACCCCTCGGTCGCCAAGAAAGTGGCCGATATCATGCGCCAGAACCCACGTCGGCCAACTTGCAGGACGAAGCAGTGAATTTGGTTATCGCGCAGGCTGAGGGATTGGTGGAATAACCGCTGCTTTTTATACCAGCACGGCCAGCTTGGCATAACTCTGGAACCAGTCATCCTGAAAGACCGGTAAACCTGGTCCATTCAGGCGGATACACCAGACGGCACCGTGCTGGTCCTCATAAAGCATGGCGCAGACTTCGGGATGGTGCGTAGAGAGCAGCTTGGGGATACCCATACTTTTTGCAGCGTTGGAATGTATCTCGTAGGCGGGCAGCGAGAAAATCTGCTTGCGGTCCACATTGAACACGACGTAATCGCCGGTCCAGTGGCCTGTTTGCTGCTGCCTTTTCACAGAAGCCCCCACACTCAAAGCAGTTTCTCGCTGTTTGGCATCCAGCCCGGCAATGAGGGGAACTATAGGGGATAATTCCAAGGGCACTAGACAGATCCCACCACTACCTCCGTCCCGTAGGCCGTAACCTCATTCATGGCTTGCCCCTGACCTGCGTCAAACTCACCAGAATCGAAGCGCATCCCCAGCATGGCATTGGCCCCAAGAGATTGGGCATGTTCCGCCAGTTGCTCCAGAGCATCATCACGGGTATGGGCAATCATTTTTAAGTAGCCTGATTGTTTTCCGCCGAAGACGGCACGGATACCACCCAGAAGATTACCGACGATATTGCGGGACCAGACACCCGTACCGTAGACCGGCCCAAGGACCCGAACCACCCGCATGCCGGGGCAGTCGTTGATGGTGAGAATGAGCATATTATTTTCCACCCTCATTTCCTTCATCATTCATCACACGGCCAGCGCCACCCCGACCATGGGTCAATTTGTTAAAGCGTTCCCTTTTGGCCGCACATCTTACGCAGCGAACAGCCTGTACCGCCTGTATCCGTTCCGAGGGAATGATATCGGCACAATCCAGACAATAGCGATTCCCCTGTGCGTCTTCGTCAGGTTCCTCGTGGGGCACCAAGGCGTCACGCTGTCTCGCCAAGGCGTCCATCAGGTGTTCTTCCGTATTCTTTGCGCCTACATCTGCCTCATCAGCCAAACGTTCCCCCTGAATCATGGTCGACCTTTATTGAATGAGAATGGGCGGTTTTACTGAAAATCGTGTTTACCCAACTTTGGGGCGTCGTCCCCGTCTGGCTTTTCCGTGCTCTTCCAGTAAGGCTTCACCACGCACCGAGAGGTCGGCTGCATCAGCGGAATCTGCCAACGCTTTTTCAATAGCCGCTATGTAATGCCGATGATCCCATTCGGGGGCAATGACCTTCGCGGCCCGCCCAAAGCGTTTTTCAAGCTCAAGGTTTCTTTTCCGCACGGTAGGGGTTTGCATGATTTTTTTCTTGGCGGCTTCAATCTTGGCGAGCGCGGCCCGCTGACGTTCAAGAATTTCCGCCTGTTTCTTTTCCAAATCCGCCAGCCTTTGCTCTGCGGTACGACGTATACGTTTTTTCACTTCTGCCATAATCACTCCTCTAACTATTCACTTTGTCTGCAAATTCTTTACCTGCCTTGAACTTCACGCTCTTTTTGGCCGGAATATCGATTTTCTGTCCGGTCGCCGGATTGCGGCCTTTACGGGCGGGTTTTCCCACGACCTCAAAAGTACAGAAACCCGGAAAGACAATTTTTCCCGCTGACGGCAATTCCGCTTCCAATGCCTGCCGAAAAGCCTGAAAAAACTTCTCCGCATCTGTTTTGGACATTTCGCCGTGACGCGCCAGAGCGGATATAAATTCGGATTTGTTCATGGAGACCATCCTAATGGTTGAAATGGAGTGAATCAATTTAGGCGATAAAAGTCCGGTCTGCAATCTGTGATCCGTAGTTTTATGGAAGCCCGAGCCTTTTCAAGATAATAAATCACTAACCGCTCACCACATTCACCAGCACTTTGCCCGAAATACGTGTGTACCACTTCATCATCTGGGTAGATTTATACCTGTTAATTGCCTGCACGATCTGGACGATGTGTTGATGGACAAAAAGCATCATCCCGACAATGAAATTTCATCCTGGCGTTTACCCTGAATTAGGGGGGACAGAGGGATCCACTATACTGGACCTGATTGACAGACGCACCCGACTCTACAGCGAATAATGCAGGCGTGGTCAGGGGGGGCGATCCTCGGCGAGGCCTTGCTCACGGAAGACTGGCTGCCGTAGTATTCTCTACGATCTGATGACACTTAAAGACTGAAAGCGGTCATAAATGATGGTCATATGACAGCATCCGACCCATAGCAGCCGGTCGCGCCAAGGCGAAGCGGACCTTCGGCGCCCTCAGTAGTCTCGGCGGTGCTAGGTCCAGAGGTTTAACCTGATCGGAATCGCTTCCGCACTAATCGGCAGGAGGACGCCGCTTGATGGCGCGGCTAGACGGCATCTCTGGAACGCGACCAGCACCGTCAAATGCGCCGATTGGAGACGCCAGCGCGCTGTGCTGCCAAGCTGTAGACGCAGTACACCAAGCCAAAGGTCTGACCGCGCCACTCAGTCCGTTGACGAGTGATTGTCGCCACCGTCCCCGCCCTGGAACTGCTCCACCGCTTCCTGCATATCCAAGTGGTAGTTCTGCAGCGTCAGCGTCATATCCTCGATATGCAATCGCCGTTCGAACGGCCGTAGTAGGTCGAACTGCTGCTGGATGATGCTCCCGCCTTGAAGGTATTCGACGAGGTCAAGCGCTTGGAAGCTCTCATCGCGCCAGAAGAGGACCTGCTGCTCTGACCCAAGCCGTATGTAGCCACCAGCGACCACGTTGATCAGCTCGTGCGCTTGACGCACAGGATGCCTTCCCATCGTATATCCATTGAAGACTCGATTGGCGGTGATCACGCCGGTATGCACATCGGCTGTGGCAGAAATATCCCAGCCCAGCCACTTCAGCAGCTTTTCCTGATTGGCGGTGACCTTCATCCAACGTAGGCGGATGTTAAGCTGGTCCCGAGCCGTCTTCATGTGCTCATAGCTTGTTCGCAGTTCGTGCGCCGACACGGGCAAAAACGAGTTCTTGCACTCAAAGACGAAGAGATGCTCCTCCCGCCACGCAATGATGTCGGTTTCTCGCTTGCCTTCAATGTTGAACTCAAAGTTGGATCGCACCTTGAAGCCGGCTTCTTCGAGCGTCGCCACGACGGCCTCCTGCATCGGGTCCTTGCCATCAAGGAGAACACTGCGCAGGTTGTTTGCTATGACGACATTGCGCACCAGGTTCGACCGCGCAACCATTGCTGGCGCGACAACCAAGTGGTCGGCCGCCTCAATTAGAGGCCGGTACTGGATGTCGATGAACTTCTGCTCTGCTTTCAGGGTGAGGATGTCGATAATCTCTTGCGCTTTGGCGGACGGCAGAACCTGACCGAGTGTCATCACCATGTCCTTGATGCTTATCACCGGCAGGACGGACCGCACCCTCAGGCGCTCCTGCCTCTCCTCAGGCTGAATCTCCTGAAGCTTCCGCTGGAAGACGGCACTGAAGAACGCGAGCATGCGTTGGACCTTCAAAATGTCGCCTGCTGTGAGCGTCTGAGTGACCTGTAATGACAGAGGATCGCTCTTTCGGAAGTTGTCAATTCCAAGGCCAATCAGCACGGCAACTTCCTCTGCGAAGAACTGGTCGCCTGCAATAGGCGCGAAGAATCTCGGGTCTTGGATGACCAGGAACACCAGCCGCTCAATTGGTTCGGTGCGCAGCTCGACGAATTCACCCAGGCGACCGTGCTCGAAGGCCGCTTCGATGAAGGCCTCCATGGTGGGTAGCGGCTGGTTCCTTTCGTAAAACTGGCGGGCAACAACGGCTGCGCGAATTTCTTCTTGCACGCTGCTCTGGATGTAGCCCAGGCGAATCGACCGCTCAAGGTCTTCATCAATGGACAGCACCTTGAGCTCTTTGCCGTGCTGCTCCACCTTGTAGGGCAGGCCGTCCAGCAGCGTCTCCACCTCGAACAGCTCATTGAGACGAGCCGCGTCCATCAGCAGCTCCGCGTAGACACTGTTGTAAGGGGAAACCAGCAATTCGTCAACGTGCTTCCAGTCCGTCGGCACCGTCCCAATCTCCTCGCGCATCAGGTGCAGGATGAGAGACAGGCCTTGCGTGATTTCCTCAGTTGACCAATGCTCGAAGATGGAGGAGTCCAGGTACCGATTGCCCCCCCTCCAGCCCTGTGCAAAGGCCTCGTTGATGATGACCAGGAGGCTCTTTTGAACGAGTCTTCGCCGGGCTTTCAGGCGCATTACCAAGCGTTGTCGCAGACGGCGGGCTGCGGGAGCGAGCTTGAGAAGCACCCGAACTGAGCGCAGAAACTCCCGCCGGTCGGCACGTAAAGTGACTCTGGGCAACATTGCCAAGGCGGCGTCTGTCGCCTTAACGATGGCACCCGCTTGGAACTTGTATCGCGAAGCGCGAAGCAAACCGTCGCGCCGCAGGCGTGCGACTGCTCTGTCCGCGTCCCACAGCAGCAGGGCCAGCATGACTGCAACTGACCATTGATGGTCGTTGCGCTCTAGATAACCCTTTAGGGCTTCGAGCGCAGCTTTCGCGTCGTCCTTAGATGCTTGCACCGGACCGCTCGCCAATGCAGTTGCGGTGATGGCCGCAATGGTCTTGTGGCCGTGCAACTCAGCGGCCTTTGCCAATACTCCCACTTTGCCTCCCGGTTTCCTCCCCAAAGCATAGAGAAGGTCTGCGCCCAGATCCAGTCCTGTCCGCCCGGACAACTCAGGCCATCGCCCAGTCTTCTGTATGCCTCTGAGCGAAGAAAGCCGGACCATGAAGTGCACAAAAGGGATTTTCCGCCCGTGGTGGCACAATAAAAGCCTTAAGATCCGTGGTAAACACTTCGCCGGTGGACCAATGGATTTCTATCTGGAACAGGCGGCCGATGCAACTGGTGGGCCACTGCGATCTGGATGAATTTCCATGGGACCGAGAGGTTTTTGCCGGTCACGCTGGCGCCGGTTGCGCCTCACGCTACAAGGCGACCTGCTGTTGTGGTAATTTTAGCTCCAGTTCAGATCTTCCCTAAATTATCCACATCTCGGGATGGAATAATCGAACTGAAGAATTGAGGGGGGACATTTTCGTGAATACTCTAACAATAGCGACGAATCCACTAAAGGCTTGGCTTAGCGAATTCCTGCTGGTCCGTGGACTATTCAAAGGACCATCAGCACAGCCGCTTTATGCCTATCAGGTGACCAGTGACGAATATCGGACACTGCGAGAGTTGCTTACATTGACAGCCAATAAAGCACTTGACCCTGTACATGGGGGTAAGTGGGCTGCGTTGTTTTGCCTGTTCACCGCCGAGTGGTTCCGCCGGGAGTATGATGCCAGTGAGGGTGGCTGGTCCTGGAACGGGGTTGAAGACAGGATAAATGTCCACTTCAACCCCAGCCAGCGAGCCAGGCTAGTGGCCTCCGGACTGGAAGGCTACTGGCAACGTCCTATCCACTACCGCGAGAACGGCAGGGACCTGCTCGGTTCGCTGTTCGCTGAAGGAGGCTTGCCCTGGCTGCTGGTGCAAAGCGACACACATGGCTTTGCTCGCGCCGTACGTTTTGGCCTGAAACACTTCTACGAGACGCACGGTAACCGCCGCTCCACGTTTGACCTGATGACGGATGACCTGATGACGGAGCGTGAACATTCGCTGCCGCAGTCCTTCAGAAACATGGAAACACGACAACTCCTTGCCGGGATTGTCGAACAGTTGATGGCGCTGGTGACCCATCATCCTCTCAGGAATGTCGACGACCCAGCCAGATATCTCGATGAGCACAACCCGGAGTGGCGGAAGTTGTTCCCCATTCCGCTGGACGAAGCCAATGCTAGGGGTCTTATCAACGACTGGTTGAAGGACGCCGGCAGGCGACGCCAGGACCGAAAGGAGAAGGCCGATAGCCTCCATCCCTTCACCTGCACCCACCAGTTGCTGGGGGACTTGCCTGAATGGCGAATCCGGACCAGCTTGTCGCTGCCGGACAAAGCCTCGCTGGAGTTGCCGGTAAGCGAGCTCTCAACAACGCGCTTGCAGATGGCATTCTATGAGGGAGAGAGCCTGTTAGCCAAGGGGGTTGTGATTTACGGGCATGTAAAGGAAGAAAGTGTCTTTGTTAGGTTCCCAAAGACAGGGATGACATTGGAGCGCCGCAAGCCGGACGAACCACTTAGCCTTCGTCTGCTCGCCAATGGTCATCCGGTTCAGACATTCTATTTTGAGGACGGTGGTCTTGACTACAACGACTTGCCCCTGATTTTCGAAGACCGGGGAGACGAGCGATATTTTGTCGCCAGTGCATCATGCCGCCTGGAAGGGGATGTGGCCTATGTCAGGATGCTAGGTGATTATGCCTTACTGGATGGGGCAGAAGGCAATCCTGTGGGTGTCGATAGCCAGGGGGGAAGTTGGCTTGAGATTACCGAGAATGTTCGTCTTGGCAACGGCGATGAGGTTATTTCTGTCCTGCTCAATCAAAGCGCCATTGATGACTACAGGCCGTATCTGGCGGGGCACGCCTCACTGCACGATTCACTTCCCAATACCGTCTATATGGGGTTCCCGCGACTGGAGTTCCCTGAAGGCGGTGTAAATAACCCTGCAAATACCCGGCAGTATGCCAATGACGAACCGGTGTCAGCGAAGAGGCTGGAGGGATTTGCTGGCGTTGTTCGCTATGCACTTAAGGACGAGTGCGGTGAAACCCTGCTAAGGCGCCGTTTTGGGGTTTTGCCGGTAGGATTTAGGGTTTCACTGTTCGCCGCGACCACCAATAAACCGGCGCGGATCGTCGTTAATTCTGACTCGCTGTCAGTCCATGTGGCTAACGGCGATATAGAGTCGCACAGTACGAAATCCTCTGGCGATACGGTTATCAGTATAAAACCCTTGGGAACAGAGCCGCCTACCTATGTGTCACTTGATGTGAGCAGCGGTGGCCGCGCTGAACCGGTGCGACTTAGGCTGCCTTATCCGTATCACGGAGCACGTTTGCTGGGTTCAGATGGGTTACCACTGAGCAAAAGGGATCTGATACCGGAAGATCTGTTGGGAAAGCAGCTCGTGCTGGCATCTGATTCAACACGAGAGCAGAGCTTTTATATCACTACCGAGCTGGTAGCAGGCTCAGATCAAAGGCTAAAACGGCTTTATGAGATTAAGGTCGGTCAGGTTCCACAGGTGATTGATCTGTTTAGTTACCAGCCGGATATGGTCCAGCTGATGGGGGCTGTCAGTTCACAGGATGCCTACGTAAAATTTACTGTTGAAAGCGATCATCGGCTGCTCGATATGAATATCAGGCGCTACCAAGGTCGCGTACACATGGATGGGCGTAGAAGACTCAAGGTGACGGCAGACCGCTTCGAAAATGAGGTCCTCGAAGCACGTGTCGTCGCCATGTTGGTCTCGGATCCAAAGCAGGCTCTGGTGAGCCTGCCTGAAGCGGTAAGTGAAGGCGTGGGCACCGGATGGCACGAGATCCCGGCAGAAATGGAACGGGATGGCCCTTGGATTGTCTACCCGGCTAAAGATTCGGCAACGCGGTTCCGCCCACATATCTATGTGCCACCTGCTGAGAGTATGGTGCGTCATGATGAACCGGTGCGGTCGCTGCATACTGCAGCAAGACAGTTTCATCCCAATCACAGACCAACTGTGATCAATGAACAAGTCGCCAAAATGGCAAAGGATTTTGACCATTCAGGATGGCAGTATCTTGATGATTTGAGGCAGAACTACGCACACCTGCCACTTTCCACGTTCGAAACCTGGTTGTCTGTTTCACGAAACAAGGAAGCTGTTGCAGCGGTAGTCTTCAGGCTTGGTACTGATGAGGAATTTTGTGACCGATTGCGGGACGATCTGGCCGTCATCTGGGACTGTATACCCATTTCTCTATGGGTTGACGTTAAAGAGCGCATGCGTAATTGGCTGAAGTCAAAGAAGTTATCAGAAGAGGTGTTGGGTGCTGTTCTCGAAAGTCGAAAAGCGGTATTGCAAGGCATTACTTCAGGCTATGAATGTATAGCGAGTTATTTGACCCACGGTAATGCCAGTGGCTGCGTGGCCTTCCCGCTGGAGGCGTTGTTGCCGGGTTGGTATCAGGAATTGCGCCGGACACACGAGTCAAATCGCTACTGGCCTACAGACCTTGGCGAAGTATTGTCGAATTGGGTGAAACAGCAGACTCTACCCAAGGAAGTGACTAATCTGTCATCAGTGCATTTCTCCGATGCCGTGACCTATCTTCCCATATTCATGGCACACGTAACTGCTGGGAAAACAACGATAGAACAACTTCCGTATAGCAAAGAATATGTGAGGTTCGCTATAAAAATGATTTCAGAATTTGACCGGATCACTTGGTATCGCGCAGTCCATGCGGCTACCCTTTCCTTTATAGTCAGCAATAACTAGGTAGATGTAGGGATGAATTACTTCAAGGATCTTGTAGAGCAAAGTCTGAGTCGCGCTCGTGAAGCCACGCTCAGTGTTCTGGGTATTAGCGACTCGGGATTGAGGGAGCACCTGAGCTCCCAAATGAGTGATGAGCTTGGCAAAGAAGGGTGCTTCCTTGCGCCACCGGTATTTGAGCATACCTTTGGTTGGCATCAATCCGATGAGTCGTTTGGGAGCCTGGCAGGGAATCTTCTTTCTACAAGTCTGGTTTCGACACTCGAAAGCGCAGATAACTACAGATTTTCATCAAAGATACATCCCTACACGCACCAGGTTAAGGCGTGGCGTACGCTCTTGGATGAAAAGCCAAGATCAACCGTGATAACCACGGGGACAGGATCGGGTAAGACCGAGTGCTTTATGGTGCCTATTCTGAATGACCTAATCAGGGAGTATGAGCAGAGTCAGTCACCTTTAGTTGGCGTGCGTGCCCTTTTCCTCTATCCACTGAATGCCCTCATCAATTCTCAGCAGGAGCGACTGGATGCCTGGACGAAAAGATTCGGTAATGGCGTAAGGTTCTGCCTCTATAATGGCAAAACAGAAGAGCGTGAAAGTAAAGTTAGGAAGCAGCAGAAGACTTGCCCTAACCAGATACTCTCCCGTGAATTGCTACGTAATGAGCCTGCGCCCATCTTAATGACCAATGCCACCATGCTGGAGTATATGCTGGTGCGGCAGGTGGATAGCCCAATTATTCAAAAATCTCGCGATACGGGGTCTTTGCGCTGGATTGTGCTTGACGAAGCGCATACATATATCGGCTCACAGGCTGCTGAGATGTCCCTGCTGTTGCGAAGAGTCGTCGAGGCTTTCGGGAAGGACTCTCGGGAAATACGTTTCGTCGCGACCTCGGCAACCATCGCCGACGTTAAGGCAGAGGAAAGGCTAAGGCAATATCTAGCCGACCTTGCCGGTGTCGCGCTGGAACAGGTTGAGGTTATCAGCGGAAGTAGAGTAATTCCCGATTTACCTAATCTCGAGGAATTGAATAGTCATGATCTCGATGCTGTTCGTAATATCGATGCAGATAAGGGCGTTTCGCCTACAAGATTTACCGCCCTGGCATCAAATAGTGTTTCAATAAAGCTCAGGCATGCGGTTGTAAGTAGTGCCAAGCCACAAGGACTTAATGAGCTGGTAGAACTGGTAGGGGCCGAGTTGAAAGGCGCCACCCAGGCAGAAAAACAAAGGGAGGTGTTGAAGTGGCTAGATATTATGACGGGGACCAGTGCGTCTGAAGCGGCCCCGCCTTTTCTAAAGCTACGTATCCATCTGTTTCAACGAATGTTCCACGGACTCTGGTCCTGTGTTGACCCAAACTGTACGGCAAAATCGGATTCACTTAAGGACTGGCCGTTTGGCAATGCCTATGTCACGCAGCGTTCTCGGTGCGATTGTTATGGGCCTGTATATGAAGTTGGATTCTGTACAGAGTGTCAAACACCTCACTTGATCGCAGAGGATGTTGGAGGGGAATTAAAACAACGAAGCCCTTATGCGGGAGATGAGTTCGCCCTTGTCTATGATGTCAATGAGGAAGACGCTGATCTGGTTGAGGAGACTGGTCACAGGGGCAGAAATGGTGGAGCACAGAAGCTGGTTCTGGCACCAGCTAACTGTGAACATGATATGTATCAGGAAATTACCCTGAATGTGGATTCGCTGGAGTTAGGGAGGATCAATCATGGTCATAATATCAATATCCTGATCGCGTCTGATACTGAATCACAATGCGGCTGCTGTGAAAATGCCGGAGTGAGTGGGAAGGAGTTTCTCAGAAAATGTTACTTGGGCGCGCCTTTCTATGTCGCAAATGCTGTGCCGACAGTGTTGGAGTATTGCCCCGATCCTGATAAAGCGGATAGCGACGGTAAGTCCCCGGAGGAGCTTCCAGGACGTGGAAGGAAACTAATTACCTTCACAGACAGCCGGCAGGGCACTGCTCGCATTGCGGTACGTATGCAGCAAGAGGCAGAGCGCTCGAGGCTGCGTGGGTTGGTTTTCGAGGTTCTGAGGAATGAACAGGCAAAACGGGATCATGGGCCAAGAGATGCTCCTACCGCAAGCTATGAGGACTTGATAAATCAGGCAGAAAGCCTTGAGGCAATGGGTATGGCAGGGGTTGCTGCTGATATCAGGAGGAAGGCAGAGAAAGCAAGGACTGGCGCTGCTTTAATCGATCGAGCAGAAATCTCATGGCTAGATATGGTTGCGGAACTGGCGACGACAAAAGACATCTCACAATCTATTCTTGATTACAACAAATATACAAACCCAGAACTGTTTTCTGGTAAAGAAGCAGGAACAGCTATGGCGAGGTTACTTCTGGCAAGAGAGTACGCACGTCGACCAAAAAATCAGAATAGTACTGAAACGCTTGGGTTGGTAAAGATTTCCTACGCCGGTCTCGATAAAATAGATAAACCACCCAAGTATTGGCAAGAAATCAAAGCGCTTCCGGCAGAAGGTGCTATTCCCGCAGCAAAAACAAATCTTACCCTTCAGGATTGGAAGGACTTTCTGAAAGTCGTTCTTGATTTTTATGTTAGGGAAAATACCTTCCTCCGCTTGGTTCCAACCATGCAAAAGTGGATGGGAAGTCGCTTTACCTCAAAGATACTGTACCCACCGGAAAGCGGCGTTGTAGAAAGTACAACTGTTAAAGTTTGGCCGCAAGTCCGGCAGGGGGTACCAAGTCGGCCTATAAAACTTCTTGAATTAGGTTGCGCCTTAAACCGAACAATCAGCACAGATCGAGATAAGATTAATTTCTGGCTCAAAGAAGCCTGGCAGGATTTAATCAAGGCGCATATCCTTGAACCGATGGATTCTGGGTATTCGCTTAATCTTAGTACCCTGACCTTCTCGCTTCCGGGCAATGGATGGGTATGTCCGCTCACACATCGGATATTTGATACGACGTTCAGAGGATTGACACCTTATCTTCCTTCCATGCTGTTATCCCGAGACTTTCGATGCACGAAGGTCGAGCTTCCTGCGCTATCTTCCTTCAGGCCAGACGGTAGTGGTATGTCAAAGCTCAGGCAGATCCGATATCAGGTATCTATAGATAAGGACGTCAGTCGCTTGCGAAGTGAGAATCTCTGGACCGACATCTGTGATCGGACTGTCGAAGGCGGGTTCTATTACCGCACTGCTGAGCACTCTGCACAGCAGTCAGCTGAGAAGCTGGACACCTATGAGGACCTCTTCAAGAAAGGACGGATAAATGTCCTTAACTGTTCCACTACCATGGAAATGGGCGTCGATATTGGTGGTGTTTCTGCGGTTGTAATGAATAACGTGCCACCCCACCCAGCTAACTATCTGCAGCGTGCAGGTCGTGCAGGCCGGCGTAATGAGGCGAGGGCAATCGCCTATACGTTGTGTAAGGCAGATCCACACAACCAGAGGGTTTTTGCACAGCCAGACTGGCCATTTGTGACAGCTATACCTGCTCCTAGCATCACTCTCAGTTCTGATCGTATTGTGCAAAGGCATGTGAATTCACTGCTGTTGGCTATCTATCTCAATAAGCAGACGGATTCTTCAGATAATACCAAGTTGACTGTAAGCTGGTTTTACGGGGGTGAAGACTCGATCTGTTCACTTTTTGTTGATTGGTTAGGTAGTTGCGCCGAGGGAGTCGAGGTTGTTGTCAGGCGGTTGGTTAGAGGGACTGGGCTAGCTGGACGCTCTATATCATCAATTGCTGAAGAGTCTTCGGGGTATCTGGCCGGCCTCCAGGATCGCTGGGCTACAGAGTTTAATAATCTCAGAAACAAGATATCTTTAGCAAAGGATGAGCCTTATAAAAGGGCTTTGTTATTAGAGCTCGAACGTCATGAGAATGAGTATCTACTTCGGGACCTGGCGGCAAAAGCGTTTCTTCCTGGTTATGGGTTCCCAACAAATGTTGTTAACCTCAATACCTATAATATTGAAGATTTTATAAATAAGTCACGCCGTAAGGATGGCTTGGTGCGTGAGGATAATATATTCACAACCAAGGAGCAACCAACTCGAGGGCTGGACATTGCAATACGGGAATATGCCCCTGGCGCACAGGTGGTGATTGACGGTCGTGTGTACCGATCTGCGGGAGTAAGTCTACATTGGCACTCTGGCGGGGTAGTCAATGAAGCGCAAAAGTTTGATGTGGCGTGGCGGTGCCCGAATTGTGGTGCTTCAGGTATCGTCGAAAATGCCTATGCGAACAGTTCTGATTTGAAGTGTTCACACTGTGCAAACGAGATCCCTTTTGGTGAGAAGAAAGATGTTCTTCAACCGTCTGGATTTCTTACTGATTTCTATGAATCGACCACTAATGATGTGTCTTCACAAAAGTATATTCGTGTAGAACGTCCAAGGATTCATCTTGATGGTGAAGTAAATGCACTTCCAGATAAACGGTGCGGATTTGTTAGGTTCGGACACGAAGGTAGCGTTTTCTATCATTCCTCAGGGGAAAATGGGCAAGGTTATGCAGTTTGTATGAAGTGCGGACGTGCTGAATCAATGTTAAGCAATGGTGATACGCCCGCAGCACTTCTGCCAGATAAGTTTCACCGCCCTGTCGGTGGCGTGACCGGTAGCAAAAAGGAGAAGGATTGTTCCGGCTCAAGCGTCAAGACAAACGTATATCTTGGTTACCACACCCGTACTGATGTCCTTGAGATATGTTTGCGTAGCCCAAAAACAGGGGCATGGCTTTCCGATAGCGCAGAACACCAGATCATCGCCATGACATTAGCGGTTGCAATTCGCGATGTGATTGCTGAACAGATCGGTGTATCCAGTACAGAGATGGGCTTTGGTGTCCGCCTCGATAAGGATACTGAAACTAGAGCAGGGCGGTCGGTTATTCAGCTCTATGATCAGGTAAGCGGTGGGGCTGGATTTGTCCTTGCTGGACTCTCAGATGTTGTCCAGTTGATCAAAGAAGCAGCCAAGAATCTCTCTTGTCCTGTCAGTTGTGACAATGTCTGTTCACATTGCCTCGCTGGTCAAGATAGTCGCGTTGAGCTGGAAGAGCTTGACCGTAATGGCGCCTTTCGATGGATATCAGAAAATGACCTTATTTCCCATCTTGTTTTACCTGGCATATTCGATGTTATACCTAAGGCGACCTATTGCTCATATGAGCCGCTCCGTTTCGTCCGTTCTGCGATTAATAAGGGGGCAGATTCGATTCTTGTAGCACTACGCGGAGACCCTCAGCTGTGGGATCTTGGTTCGTCAGGTTTTCGCGATACAGTTTTAACGTGGACGGTTGTAGATAAGCTCCACGTGGGTTTAGGGGTAAATTCACCTGAATCGCTACCTCATGAAGTCAAGAGGGGGCTTGTTACGCTATGGCGTCTGGGTGTTCAGGTTTTTAAAATTGGAAAGCCGTGGGAGTCCTATGAAGCCCCGCTGGCTATACAAGTCAATAATGGGACTTCTTCGCAGTCCTTGTTTTCTAATAACAACCTGTCATCGCTTCCGGGAAGTGACTGGCTCAAGTCAGATAGTTCCACAGTTTGGGTCTCTTCGGATGATGTCGAACCATACTCAATGGCCCCGTTAGATATATCTTCGTGGGATGTTGTCGAGGCTGGCGCGAAGGTCATCGAAGTGAGAGACGAGCTGAACGGGCCACTCCGCACTTTACCCATTAGATTGGAAGAGCTGTTGCGTACATCTGTCCCCGAACTGCATAATCTGATCGGGGTGGATAAGGCTGTTTCAATTAGTTATTCAGACCGATTCGTAAAGTCACCGTGGGCCACAATGCTGTTGGGCAACGTCCTCTCAGTCTTTGCAAGCGACAGCTTAAAGACCATTGAGCTTGTAACAATGCGCTCAACATCAACAAGACCAGGAGTCGAGATCAAACACGACTGGTTTGACTGGAAAGTTCAAGAATCAGTCCTAAGGGAGTGGCTCGGTGGAGTGTTGCATGTCGAGACGGATATCAAACTTATGGAGCAAATCTATGAGATACAACACAGCCGTGAATTAACAATTCACTGGCAATCCGGTGTTACGAGTCGAATTATCCTTGACCAAGGGATGGGGTATTGGCAACCGCGTGGCCCCTATCGTAGTGATAGGGGGTTCGACTTTAATCTGGATACGGATGAACAGGTCAAGCAAATGGTAGAGAAATATAAAGTTCTCGTTATGTTAAATGCAGGGGTGTGGCCAACTGTGCTGACCATTTTGCCACAAGCCTGATTTAGTGATGCGCTGATAAAACACGACCGACTATAGGGCACCTCTAAAAACCTGCGCTCAGCAAGAAATACTTGTTCTCAGGATGTCGATCTTCTCCTCATGCCTCCATAGGTCATTGTCGAAACATTTCTCGCATAGTGTGGGACTCATAACTAGTGCCTGACCGAAAATATAATTGCCTTTAATAAACAGTGTGTTATAATACATTCTGCCGTTTGTATGTTGCCGAATTTGCGATGCGACGATTCTCTTTTTATGCCTTTTTTTGGCTTCTGAGGTGGCTACCCATTGAAACCATGGGTGTTTTTTAACGGAATATGCAGACTTACGGAAAATCTTCGTTATGAGAAAAGTGATTAACGCACAAATGGTTTTTGGAGAAACCGATATTTCTGCTATCCAGATTGATCCCAAGTCGCGGGATGATATTCCGCGACTCTTGCGTGGCCTTCAACACATTT
>NZ_JBYCKP010000286.1:0-2451 GCF_057473445.1 Acidithiobacillus sp. TH-A36
CTCCTGCAGTCATGGACAGCAGACCGGTACTGGCTTTGATCTGCGTCCAGCGGCTGAAGAGCAAACCAGAAGCCAGGCTCAAAATCAGGGTGCCAGCTGTTACCAGCAATATGGGTAGCAGATGGGCGGAAATGGCCTCCAGCGCAGCAGTCGTAAACATCAAACCAATAGCCATGCCCAGTATGGCTTGCCCGGCTCGGGAAAAATGACGGGGATAAGCCAGGTTCCCGAGACTGTTGACGGCGATTCCAGTAACAACACCGGCAAACAGGGCTGCGGCGGGAATCTGCCAGAAGCGGAATAAAATGTTCAGCAGGACACTGCCCACAAGCAGTAATATCCAACGTCCCGTTATGCCGGAAACAGCGCCCGTAAGTTGTGCCAGAAACGTGTGCTCCCCGGGTTTGGTTTTCAAACGCCGCCCTTGAATCCCAATTGCCGCCATGCTTCAAATACCCCAACAGCACAGGCATTGGAAAGATTCAGGCTACGCTGTCCCGGACGCATGGGTAAACGCAATACTTGACTGGTGGGAAGACTCTCCAGAATCGGTGTGGGCAGACCACGCGTTTCCGGTCCGAACAGCAGGGCATCGCCTTCCTCAAAAGCCACCTGCTGATACAGGTTTTTTCCTTTGGTGCTGAATGCAAAAATACGTGCTCCATGCAGCGCGTTCAGGCAATGTTGCCAATCCGGATGCCGCAGCACCTCTGCAAATTCATGATAATCCAGTCCCGCACGGCGCAGGCGACGATCATCCCAGGCAAAGCCCAAGGGCTCTACCAGATGCAGGCGCGCGCCGGTGTTGGCGCAGAGCCGGATAACATTGCCGGTATTGGGCGGGATTTCCGGCTCATAAAGGATGACGTGCAAAAAAACGTCAGGCATGGGCAGGGACCGTTTCGCGCAGGGCGCGGGCCAGAACCCAGACATCAATACGCTGCACACCCACACTTTTCAATAACTCGGCAATTTGCCCCGCTGTTGTTCCCGTCGTCATCACATCATCGATAATGGCCACATGGTCGGGCAATTTGCCCCGCAGGGTGAAGGCAGAATCCAGATTCTCCCGCCGGGCGGCCGCACTCAGTCCGGTCTGGTGACGGGTATTCCGACAGCGTCGTAACACGCCAACCTTTACCGGAATACGCCAGCGTTTTCCCCAATAGCGGGCCAGCAGCAGCGCCTGATTGTAGCCGCGCTCGCGCAGTCGTTTGGGGTGCAGGGGCACGGGTAGTAAGCATTCTGGATGCGAAGGTGGCTGCGCTCCCCAACTGTCTGCCCAGGTCGTCGCCAAGGCCCGAGTCCAGTCCAGACGCTGGTGGAATTTCCAGGCGAGAATGGCAGCATTCAGTGGTTCGGCATACACAAAAGGCGTGTAGACATGATCGTACTGGGGCGCCTCTACAGAACATACCGGGCAGTCACCGTTGGCCTGGAGCGGCAATGCACAATAACTGCAACGGTTTTCTGGCAGGCGAGGCCAATCCTGGGCACAGGCCTCGCAGAGGGCGGCACCGACCACGCCACAGGCGCGACAATGTTCCGGGAAAAGCCACTGAGTGAGTTTTCGTCTGCTTTGGTAAAGCGGTTGCAGCGAGAAGCGGGGCAAGGGAATCCGTACACCTTTTGCGAAAGTGGGAGGCTGTAGTTTATGGATTCTGGCGCTTCGGGCTGACATTGACAAGGTAGATACCCGTCCTTATAAGAAGCTATGTCTGATACAGCAGAAAATACCTGGAGTACGCAGCTTGCGGATATTCGTCGGCAGGGACTATGGCGGGAGTTGCAGTCTCTGCAACCGGACCCGGACGCCGATCGTCCGCAATTTGTGGATGCGGAAGGTCGCTTACTCCTTTCTTTTGCCAGTAACGACTACCTGGGTCTGAGCAGGGAGCCCGCGTTACGACAGGCAGCCATTGCCGAAATGGAACGCAGTGGGGTGGGCGCCGGCGCAGCCCCCCTGCTGGGCGGTGAGCGTCCGGCCCATCAGGCTCTGGCGGCAGATTTGGCAGGCTGGTTGGGTGTGGAAGCCGTGCTGCTTTTCGGGAGTGGTTATCTGGCCAATCTGGGAATTATTTCCGCCCTGGTCGGCCGTCAGGACCGGGTTTACGCCGATCGTCTCAATCATGCCTCTCTGGTGGATGGTGTGCGTCTGTCCGGGGCGCGTCTGCAGCGTTACCGGCACGGCGATATGGCGCATTTGCAGCAGCTGCTGGAGCGCGGTACTTCGGGGCAGGCGTGGATCATCACCGATGGTGTATTCAGTATGGACGGTGATCTCGCCCCCCTGCCTGAAATCGTAACCCTTGCCCGCCGCTATCGGGCCAGAATCATTCTTGATGAAGCCCACGCCTTGGGCGTGTTGGGCGCAGAGGGGCGAGGAACCCTCGCGCACTATCAACTGGATACGCACTCTGTGGATGTCATCATGGGGACGCTCGGCAAGGC
>NZ_JBYCKP010000287.1:0-2228 GCF_057473445.1 Acidithiobacillus sp. TH-A36
GCCCCTTTAGGGCGTATTTCTAACAAATATTATTCCTACATATATCTTAATGCTGGTATCTTTGTCAATTACAGTGATAAAATAGCATCGTTACGACGCAAAAAGGAGATTTTGAACATGGTGAAGAAAAACACATCTGGTCCGGTCCGTCGGGTTTGTGCGGATATTGTGGGTGATGATGCGGTTGATCTGGAGATTCTGGAAGTCTCTCTCGGTATTCAGCGAATAGCCAAAAGTAAAAGCGACCGTGACGGTCTGCTGATAAAATCTGCATTGTTGGCACTTGGACGCGCTGTTGACGACTATCGTGCAGAAAGTGGAGTAAAGCATCCAGAGTATGAAGCATTCGTTGAATGGCTCAATACTAATGGAAAACCTCAAGATGCGGTCAAGACGGATTCTGTTACGGCGGTTGGTCATTTTCTGGATAACCATGCTACCGAAGCGGTCTAATTTCAAATTATCTGTATTTCTTGCTGCGGTCCTGTTTTCCGGTACAGCATGGGCAAGTGGCGGCTGGCATCAATTCTGGAATAATCTGGGTGTCAGCACCTACATCCAGATAGGAAACGGGAAAACCGTGGTGTATGATTTTTTCGATCCGAATTGCGTCTATTGCACTGAAGCGTTCAAGCGAGAGCTGCCAGCCATTCAGTCTGGCCAGCTCACCGTGCGTTATGTGCCGGTGGCCATCCTCGCCGCTTCCAGCCTGGGCAAAGCGGCAGCGATCCTGGAATCGCAGGATCAGGCGCACGCTCTGGCGGTAGATTTTCAGGGGATGATGCAGAATGGCTCCGGCGGGGTGCGTGCTATCGTGCCCAGTGACCAGGCGCGTGCCGGCATTGGCCGCAATCTGCAGCTTTTAATGCAGACCGGGAACGACATTGTTCCGGACCTGGTGTTTCGCCTGCCGGATGGTCACGTCGGGATGATTCGCGGGCTGTTTCCGGTATCCGCATTGGATGCCATTATTGCTGGGCAGATGCCTTAAAACCCCATCTATCATTAAGGACACGCAAGTTCCGCAGCCGTATCGCCCAAATGTTTTGCCTGCAGGAAGGTCACATCCGAACTTTGTAACAAACACCTAAGTATTTGGCAAAGCAAATGATTTGGAATAACAAGCGCAAGCATTTCTTTTCTTCTTGCCTCTGACTCATCGAGAAAATCCAGACTGTCGAAAGCAATCCAACTTTCCCGCGTGAGTTCGGCACCTGGAATACCCACATAATAGCCCTCGCGCGGATGTCCAAGCATACATGGTGGAGATGTTCTTAACCCGTTTGGTTTTGTAGTGAATACGGCCACTAAAACGTCGCCTGTAGTCGGAATACTCGCAAGCACAAGAAGGTACTTCGTTCGGAAGCGTCCTGTTTGGTGGTCACGATAATAGGATGGGTCACATATCACCGAGCCGGGTAACAAGGATCTATTCCTGTGCTGCTTTTAGGGCCGACAACCGCATCATTTGTTCTGCATGAATCTCCAGAATGATACTGCGGTCTGGATCGTCTTCCGGTACGGCAAGATCATAAGGAATGGGATCAAAAGCCCCTTTCCCATTTTGCCAGACCTTATCCCAAGCCCCGTTCTGGGCATGGGTCACATCAATCATTACAGGAGAAAAGGTGTCTTTATACGCTTCCGACAAGGATTTCATAATCCGCAACTGACGCGGGGTAAACTCTGATTCGTCGAAACTTATCCCCGGATTCACCTTAACCGATTGGCGTTCAAAGTCGTACACTTTTTCAGACTCAATGTGGACTGCATTCAGCAAGTCCTCACCAAAGGACTCCCACTCTTCCATCAATTTCACAGGAACAGGACCAAATTTCCAGGCCTGATAATCAAATCCCGTGACCGACTTCCCTGTTTCCTGAAAATGCTGGAAATCCAGCAAATAGAGTAGCTTGAACAACTTTATCTTCCCGCAATGCGCCGTGTTCTGCGCGAAGTAGATGATAGCGTTGATCAATTTTTGCCGCTGTCTAAGTGATCGCCTGTCCATGGAGTGTAGTTTAGTCGTGAGAAACGATCCTATCAATGTTTGGATATGCGATTAAATCAGTATCACCAAAATCGTTACGGTAACGATTGCAGCCACAATCGGCCACAAGGTTTTGCGTGCAATCCGCCAGTCTGCCGGTGATGGCGCACACTCGACCAGACATTCTGCGGCAAATGCAGGAATCAGTACGATGCGCCAGGCTTGCGCCCAGCTCCAT
>NZ_JBYCKP010000288.1:0-2076 GCF_057473445.1 Acidithiobacillus sp. TH-A36
TTGGCAGCTATGTGCAGGTCCTTGATAGGTCCAAGAGCAAGCTTGGCCCCAATACCCGTGAAGGAAAGTATTTAGGACCAGCAGTTGATGATGTTCACTTTTATCGGATCTGGATGACCGATACAGGAAAAGTGATACAGACTCGTGAAGTTACCTTCCTGGAGAACGACTCTACCCAGCCGTCCTCTCACTTTCAGTCCAACGAGGGTCAGAAATCGATCACCAAGGCCAGAATAGACAGTGATAGTGAGAACGAAAATTCGTCCGAAATTTCGGAAATCGCGGGTGACTGTCATTTCGATGCTTTGTGCCCCTCATTCTGAAGACGATCACCCCGTCGATGACGACGAATCGACAGACAGACGTCAAGAGGACCATGTGGAGTGTCAACCGACGCCTTTACCAGAGGACAGTGTTTCGTCTGCAGCGGCAGAAACGACGAAATCTACAGCCAGCTCAGCTTCAGATTCGACCAGGAACAAGAGAACCTCCAGGTCACCTTCTACTCCCACCCCAATCAACGCCGATAAGCGTAGCACAGCAGGGAAGACCTCTAAATTCAAGGACGACTACTTTTTGCAATGGGCATCGGACGAACCTCGCACCCCTGATTCCTACAAGGACGCAATTTCTTCTCCAGACGCAGATAAATGGCAGGAAGCCATGAGAGAAGAATACGAGGCCATCAAGGCGAACGGCACCTACGAGCTTGTTCCTTTACCACCTGGAAAGAAGGTAATCGACACACGCTGGGTCTACAAGATCAAGAGACGTGCAGATGGCTCAATAGAACGTCACAAGGCACGCTGGGTTGTTAAAGGGTACACCCAGGACTGGGGGATAGACTACGATGAGACGTTTGCCCCAGTAGTCAGACTCGAGAATCTACGTGCTATACTAGCGGTGGCTAACTACCTCGGACTACGGATTCATCAAGGAGACGCCAAGAATGCCTTTCTACACGCAAGAGTCAAGCAGGAGCTCTACATTCGACAGCCTGAAGGTTTTGAGGACCCTGAGCATCCTGATTACGTGTGCAGGCTGATCAAGAGTCTCTACGGCCTTAAGCAAGCTCCATATGAATGGAATCAACTTCTCGACAATCATCTACGTGCCAACGGATTCAAGCCTCTGGAGATCGACCCATGTATCTACATCAAGTGGCAGAATCACAAGCCAATGATCATAGCGGTCTACGTCGACGATACTATCTTTATTGCTGATGATAGCAATATAGAGAGTCTCAAGAAGGTCTTATCCAAGAAGTTTGCCATGAAGGACCTTGGCGAAGCTCACTACATTCTCGGAATTGAAATCATTCGAGATCCCAAGACTCAGAAGATGTTTCTACGTCAGCGCCACAAGATAGAGGACATTCTCAAGCGGTTCAAGTTGGAGGACATCAAGCCGGCCAAGACGCCTATGGAAGCCAAGTTGGAGTTACCAGTAGTCAAGCAGACGCCTTCTGAATGCTCATCTCTACCCTATCGAGCTCTAGTTGGTGCCCTCAACTATCTTGCCCATGCTACTCGTCCAGACATAGCCTATGCTGTGAATTATCTCAGCCGTTTCAATAATAGCTATGACGAGAGACATTGGAAAGCAGCCAAGCGTGTTCTACGTTATCTGCAGGGTACCAAAGACTACTGTATCTGCTATGACGGCCAGCCTGTCAAGGGGCATCCTCGCATCCAACCAATTGGATTCTGCGATGCTGACTGGGGGAATATTAGTGAAAATCCCAAATCAACAACTGGCCTCATCTTCACTCTGTGCAACGGTCCCATCACCTGGAAGTCAGTTAGGCAGGACTGTACAACTCTTTCTTCGACAGAGTCGGAGCTTAATGCCATGTCAGAGGCAGTGAAGCATGCAATCTACTTGAATGACCTCTTCAAGCCTATGCAACTTGGAATCAATGGACCGATCACCATCTACAGCGACAGTCAGAGCGCTATCAAGACCATTGTCAAGCATGCCGACAATTTCAAGCCTCGAATGAAGCATTATGCCCTTAAAATGGCTCATTTGCGTGAGAGCATTGCAGCTAGCAACGTCAGGCTTGACTACTGCCCA
>NZ_JBYCKP010000289.1:0-1586 GCF_057473445.1 Acidithiobacillus sp. TH-A36
CACCATCAGAAATCATGTAGATACCGAATTCGCCCTTGGGAGCCTCAACGGCTGTGTACACTTCTCCTGCCGGAACGGACATGCCTTCCGAAAACAGCTTGAAGTGATGGATGAGGGCTTCCATGCTGCCCTTCATTTCTTCACGGGGCGGCGCGGCCACCTTGAAGTCATCCGTAATGACCGGCCCCGGATTCTGGCGCAGCCAATTCACGCATTGGGCAATGATGTGGTTGCTTTGCCGCATTTCCGCCACCCGTACCAGATAGCGGTCATAACAATCCCCGGTACTACCGACAGGAATCTCAAAATCCAGATCAGCATAAGCTGCGTAAGGCTGGGTCCGCCGTAAATCCCAGGCTACCCCGGAAGCCCGCAACATGGGACCGGTAAAGCCCAGCTGCACCGCCCGCTCGGAACCTACCACACCAATCCCCACTGTTCTTTGTTTCCAGATGCGGTTATCGGTCAGTAATGTTTCATATTCGTCGACATAACCGGGAAAACGCCGGGTAAAATCTTCAATGAAATCGAGCACCGTTCCCTGACGATTGGCATTGAGTTCATCCAGGCGCCTGGCATCCCGGTAAGGCGAGGCCACATATTGGGGCATCTGTGCCGGGAGATCACGATACACCCCACCAGGCCGATAATAAGCTGCGTGCATCCGCGCACCGGAAACCGCCTCATACACGTCCATAAGATCTTCCCGCTCACGAAAGCAGTACAGGAAGACACTCATGGCACCCACATCCAGCGCATAGGCACCCAGCCAGAGCAGATGGTTGAGAACCCGGGTAATTTCGTCGAAAAGCGTACGAATATACTGGGCACGCCTTGGCACTTCCAGACCCAGCAGCTTTTCCACAGCCAGGCAGTACGCATGCTCGTTACACATCATCGACACGTAGTCGAGGCGGTCCATATAGGGCAAATTCTGCAGATAGGTTTTATTTTCAGCCAGCTTTTCCGTAGCACGATGGAGCAAACCAATATGTGGATCAGCACGCTCGATGACTTCCCCGTCCAGCTCCAGCACCAGACGCAACACCCCGTGTGCCGAAGGATGCTGCGGCCCGAAGTTCATGGTGAAATTATTGATTTCTGGCATTGTAACGCCCCTCCTCCCCGGACCGGATGATGCGCGGGACAACCACCCGTTCTTCGGTGCGCGTGGGTTCGTAAATGACGCGCCCCTGATCGGCGTCATAACGCATTTCTACGGTTCCCACCAGCGGAAAATCCTTACGGAATGGATAACCCACAAAACCATAATCGGTAAGAATACGGCGCAGGTCGGGATGACCATCAAACAAAATCCCGTACAGATCAAAAGTCTCCCGCTCAAACCAGTTGGCGGCCGCCCAGACATCCACTACGGAGGGAACAATCGGCAACTCCGTGTCCGCAAATATCCGCAAACGGATGCGCTGCCGGTGTGGCAGGGAAAGCAAATGATAGACCACCGCAAAACGCGGACCTTCCCGGGTACCGTCGCCATATTCGGAGTAATCGACTCCGCATACATCTATCAGCATGTCGAAGCGGCAGGCCGGATCGTCGCGCAACCAGAGACAAGCTGCGTGGAA
>NZ_JBYCKP010000290.1:0-1863 GCF_057473445.1 Acidithiobacillus sp. TH-A36
AGGAAACGGCCATGCGCCATGTCCGCCCCGGACAGGCCGTTCAGTTGACCAGCTATTACTACGGCCATCAGGTGCGCTATCACGGCACCGTTCTGGGCTTACTTCCCGGTGCCGGCAGTGCATTCAGCATTTTGCCCCCCGAGAATGCCACCGGAAATTACATTCATATTGTGGAACGCGTGCCGGTACGTATTGCCATACCTGCCAGGGAACTAGCGGAACACCCCTTGCGTCCGGGGCTTTCCATGATTGCAGAACTGCACTGGAAACCTGGACAAAAACATTCCGTACTCCAGCCCCTGACCACCACCCCGACCCAAGGTTATGAAAGCACGGTATATCGCACTGAACTGCTGCAGGCTCAACAGCGGGCGGAGGTCATCATTCGCCAGAATAGCTAAACCGGAACATTCGTAAACTTGACCGAAATCAAGGAAATTCCATTAACCAATCCTTATTCTCTAAAACACTGGCTGTGTTACGCAGCCTATCCACCAAATACACATATAGGAGTCATCCCTAATGAGCATCAATATTCAACTGATCCAGTCCAGTGGTGCAGCCGTGAAAGACCTGGGTGTTCCGGTTGCCGAGCACTTTTATGACTATATGTTTACGCATTTTCCAGAAGTCCGGAAAATGTTTCCGGGAGACATGACCGAACAACGTATACGGCTTTTTAATTCGGTCATTCTGATTGCGACCACTATCGACAATCTGGAAGTGTTGGTCCCTTATCTGAAAGAGCTGGGCATTTCACACATCAAATATGATACGCGTCCGGAACATTATCCCATCGTCGGTAAAAGCCTGCTCAATACCCTGAAACATTTTCTGGGCGCTGCATGGACTCAGGAAATGGCAGAATCCTGGATTGAGGCCTACAACCTCGCGTCCACGGTTTGTATTGAGGCAGCCTATGAGGCGATGGCTCCTTCCCGTTTTGTCCCGGTCACCATCGACGACGTTCCGCCTGCTGTGTGATTCAGACATACCGGTGGCGCAGGGATATTTCCGCTGCGCCACGCTGATGAGGTGACGCCATGGAATACGAAATTTGTCTGGAGCCCTCCGGTGTCCGCTTCAAGGCGGATGAAAGCCAGAATATTGTCGAAGCAGCAAAAGCCCATCATGTGGCCATTAAACATGGATGCGCCAGCGGTTCCTGCGGAGATTGCAAGGGCACCATCCTGTCCGGAGAAAGTGAGCAGGGACCCTTCATGCCCCTGCTTTTATTGCCTACAGAGCGCGCTGCGGGCATGGCCATTTTGTGCAAGCTTTATCCGCGCAGTGATCTGCGGCTGCAGGCTGAAGTGATTTCCGGGGACGTCTGGAATACTGAAATTGTGGGGTTGAGCAAACTGGCCTGGAATGTGCTGGAACTGCGCTTACGGCCGGAAAAACCCTATCCATACCGAAGCGGGCAATATGCACGGATGGCCGTGCCGGGGCAGGAAAATCAATGGCGTTCTTACTCCATGGCCACCCCTCCGCAGGACTGGGGCGAGTTGGTTTTTCATATTCGTGAACTTCCGGGTGGTCTGTTCAGTCGCTGGCTTTTTTACCGGGCACAGCCCGGCGAAGTAATCACGCTCGGACCGCCACAAGGGGACTTCGCTCTCCAGGATAATACGCGGCCCCTGCTCTGTATTGCCGCAGGAACAGGATTGGCACCTATTGAAGCCATCATTCAGGAAAGTATGCACATTGGGCAAACCCGCCCGATTCATCTTTTTTACGGCGCCAAAAAACAGCGGGATTTTTATCATCTGGAAACCCTGCAGCAATGGGCCGGACAGTATGCCCATTTCACTTTTACACCCACCATTTCCGATGGCGAAGATACGCAGTGGAAAGGTGCCC
>NZ_JBYCKP010000291.1:0-3936 GCF_057473445.1 Acidithiobacillus sp. TH-A36
ACGAAGAACACCGCCGTCATCCTGCTGCTGCGGCATTCCATCAGGAATCACCGCTGGTCTTGGATCTGAGCGGCATTCCTGAAGAAGCCCCACTGGCACTCGAAAAAATCATCCAGGTATTAAGGACCGCAGGCTGGATGCCCGTAGGCATTCGCAATGCCGCAACAACCCATCAGTTGCTGGCCGCATCCTTTCACCTTCCGGTATTGCGTGGACAGGCCCAGCGCGCTCCGGTGAACCCCGAAGCAACCATAAGCCAGCCGTCTCCTGCTCCCAACCCAGCACCATCTGCCGGTCTGCTGGTTGAACACCCGGTGCGCAGTGGACAACGCAATTATGCGCGTAATGGCGATCTGGTCTGTATGGCAACCGTCAACGCCGGAGCCGAAATCATCGCTGACCGCAACATTCATGTTTACGGACCGCTGCGTGGTCGCGCTTTGGCCGGCGTCAACGGAGATGAAAATGCCCGTATATTTTGCATGGCGCTGGAGGCAGAACTCGTCTCCATCGCAGGGTTATATCGAACCCTCGAACCGGACCACCCACTTTGGGGAAAACCTGCGCAGGTTTACAGCCGCGACGAGCAACTGCATATTACCCCCTTAAATTCATAATGATCCGGAGACAAGAAACGTGGCCAGAATAATCGTCATAACTTCAGGAAAAGGTGGCGTCGGTAAAACCACTACCAGCGCAGCTTTTTCCAGCGGTCTCGCGCTGCGCGGGTATAAAACGGTCGTCATAGATTTTGACGTGGGCTTACGCAATCTTGATCTCATCATGGGTTGCGAGCGTCGGGTGGTTTACGATCTCATCAATGTCATTCAGGGTGAGGCAAAGCTTAAACAGGCCCTGATCAAGGACAAACACTGCGAAAACCTGTATGTGCTCCCCACATCACAAACCCGCGATAAGGATGCCCTGACCGTTGAAGGGGTTACCACGGTTATGGACGAACTGCGCAAAGACTTTGATTATATTGTCTGTGATTCGCCAGCTGGCATTGAATCAGGAGCGCTCATGGCCTTGTATCATGCCGATGAGGCGATTGTCGTCACCAACCCGGAAGTTTCGTCAGTGCGCGACTCCGATCGGATTCTGGGGATTCTTGCTGCACGCTCACGTCGCGCCGAACAGGGAGAAGAACCCGTCAAGGAACATTTGCTGCTGACCCGTTATTCCGCCAAGCGGGTGGAAGACGGTGAAATGCTTTCTCTGGAAGACGTCAAGGAATTATTAAGGACGCCACTGCTGGGTGTCATTCCCGAGTCAGAAGTGGTACTGCAGGCTTCCAACCAGGGTATTCCCGCAGTGCACATGGAAAACACCGATGTGGCTGAAGCCTATAAGGATGTAGTGGCCCGCTTCCTGGGCGAAGAAAAACCCCTCCGATTTATTCAGGCTCCGAAAGTGGGTTTTTTCAAAAAGCTTTTTGGAGGCTGACATGTCCATACTTGATTATATTCTAGGCTCCAGGAAGAAAACGGCCAATGTGGCCAAAGACCGTTTAAAACTTATTCTTGCCCATGAAAGGGAGGAAGGGGGACCTGATTTTTTGCCTGCCCTGCAAGAAGAATTACTGACAGTTATTGCCAAGTATATTCCCGTGGATAAAAACAACATCAAGGTCAGCATGGAACGTAAAGGCGACTTTGAGGTGCTGGAGCTGAACATCCTGTTTCCTGATCAGCATTAACTTGTTATCTAAAAAGGCGTTGGTCAGGGTCGCTGCAAAACCCCCTTCAGGCCAACTGCCGTTTCTAGTTTAATTATTCTCGGCGCGCAAATGATCCAGCCACTGACTGGATATTCTTTCCAGCAAGCGATTCTGACTCTGGCGTGCCGTCAGATTATCCAGATCCACCCAGGCCAGGGGCTGGTCCTGGCCAGCGCAGGAAAATACCGCTTTGGTCCGTTTACCGGTTTCCGGATCAATCTGCCACTGCAAACACTGGGCGCAGACACCTTTGAGCATACACTGCATCGGGCTTCCTACCGTGGCTACCGCTTCCAGATCACTGCGGAAATAAGCACTGAGAGATCCTTTCAGGGCCTGCTGAAAGCCTTTTAATAATCCGGTAGAGCCCATGACCATCAAGCGATCCACCTGATCCAAGGCTACCGCCCCCGGCACCGTACTCTGACCGGGAAGTTCAGCGACTCCGTAAGCACGTAACAACTCCACCATATCACTGGCTTCAACACTCAAGTCCTGAGGACGATGCGTTGTAATCAGGGGACCACTCCCCGTACACCAGATAATCTGATCCGCCGCTTCTTCAAGTTCCGCCTGATTATCCAGTTCACTGGCTTTACCCAAAGCGGCGACATACAGAACCCGATTACCCGCAGCACGCAGCGCGGGACCGATATCCAGCATGACCGCAGCACCCCAGCGTCCTGCCACCACCAGAATGGTTTTATTCTGGGGAATATCTGTCGGTGCTCCAGTGGGACCCATTAATATCAAGGGATCACCGGGTTCCAGGCTCCCTACCAGACGCGGTCCGGTTCCCCATTGCAGTACCATCAGACGCACCGCATCATCTTCGACGCCGGCACCACTGACGGTCAGAACCGGAATCTGCAGGCGGGTATTATTCACAACCGGACTATGGCTTTCAAAAGTCTGCAGCCGGAAAAACTGGCCAGGCCGGAAATTGCGGGCGGCCAGAGGGGCTTTAATCCACATTTCGGTTACCGCCGGATTACTGCGATCCACGCGCAGCACCCGCATGGTCAGCAAATCCCGCAAGTTTTCCTGAAAGTCCGGCAGCTTATGTTGCGCTACCGGAGCGAGAGCGCTAAGACTGTGCATGACCTGCGGATAACTGGCTTTTGCCGAGGCAATGGCTTTGACCACGCTACCATGAAACACCGGATGGGTATCACCAATGAAACTGACGCGATGCGCCTGCCCATCTGTGTAGGAAGTAAACGGGCCGGCTTCGGGTGCCTTGCAGTGTTCAGCCACCTGCACTGCCTGGAGAGCGCTCTTGCCGTGGGCGACGTGGGTCTGGAAATGATCCCCATCCAGCAGCAGGGTACCGGGATACTCCCTTTCATAAATGGTATTCGGTACGGTTCCCGCCGCAATAAATACCGCACGGGCAGGTAAACGCAACTCCTGATCACTGGTCAGCCAACGGCCTTCGGCTTCGCGCATCTGCCGGAAAACCATGTGGGCAATGTGTCCATAGGTGTCCAGTTCGGCACGCAGGGGGTCCAGACCCTCTGCGTAATACAGGCCCTCTTCCATGGCCTTGATCAATTCTTCATGGTTGCGTGTATACGCCGGGGATTGCCGCATACCCTTGCGATAGGCCAGCGTGACCCCACCCCAGGATTGAATCAGGGGGACAAAATTCGGGGATTCGCCGGTTTCCTGTGCGCGTTCCCGCTCCTGGCGAACAGCGCGCCCGTGGGTAAGAAATTCTTCGAGAATTTCTGTGTCTTCGGCAGAAAGTCCGGCACGCATTTTTTCTTCACCGACACGCTGGGACATCTGCTCATAACGCGCAAGGACTTTTTCAACCTGACGAATATAATAGGCCTGTACTTCGGTGGCAGTATCCACCGCTGTGAGACCACCACCAATGACCACGGCGGGCAAACGGACCTGCAAATTGGCGAGACTGCTCTTTTTCCCGGCACCGGTCAGCTGCAGGGCCATGAGGAAATCACTGGCCTGACGCATGCCCCGGGCCAGACTTTCGCCCATGGGAACCACCCTGGGCAAACCCGCGCCCGTGGCAATACAGACATGATCAAACCCCAGAGACCAGGCATTTTCCAGGGTGATGGTGCCACCCAGACGCACGCCCCCAAAAATCTGGAAGCCGGGACGCCGGGCTAAAGTCAGATAAATGAGTTTGAGAAAGTTCTTGTCCCAACGCACGGTGATACCATATTCCGCCACCCCGCCAAAACCCA
>NZ_JBYCKP010000292.1:0-1917 GCF_057473445.1 Acidithiobacillus sp. TH-A36
CCGGCTTTCAGGGGGAAACCCTGCAAGGTGGCACCCAGGGATACGCCAGCAAAAAAGGGAGCGATCAGACTGCCGAGAGCAAAGGCCCAGCCCCAGAATCGTTTGCTGCTGCGCGCATGAATATGAAATTCAAAAGCGACAGCGCGGGAAATAATCCCCCACAAGGCCAGCATCAACGGAATCATGAGATAGTTCAGGGCGGAGCCGTAGACCACCGGGAAAGCCCCGAAGAGGACCCCGCCGGCAACCACCAGCCAGGTTTCGTTTCCGTCCCAGAATCCGGCCATGGAAGCCATGACCGCCCCGCGTTCTTCCTCGTCGTGCGAAAACAGGGTGTAAATGCCAGCGCCCAGATCGGCTCCATCCAGCATCACGTAAAGCATAAAAAACAAGGCGAGAATCAACCACCACCAGGTGGACAGGGACACGGCAATTCTACCCATGAGATCGGTCATGATGGGTTCTCCTCAATCTCGGTGTGGCAATGCTTTGGTAAAATGGGGGGACA
Organism: Acidithiobacillus sp. TH-A36; assembly: GCF_057473445.1. NCBI lineage: Bacteria > Pseudomonadati > Pseudomonadota > Acidithiobacillia > Acidithiobacillales > Acidithiobacillaceae > Acidithiobacillus > Acidithiobacillus sp. TH-A36. The sequence continues at coordinate 509 of NZ_JBYCKP010000292.1, forward strand.
CATGGCCACCTCCACTGTCGATGGTTTCCGGTTTGTCCCAGAGATGGGTGGAATCCGGAATGTCATTCACGCCTTTTTGGATGACGCGGCTGAAGAAGTACCAGGCGCCCGACCAGACGGCCAACTCAAAAATAATGTAGCCCACGAACCAGACCACTTCCTGGCCCAGCGACATGTGGCTGACTCCTTCGTAGGTGCGCATCATGCCAAAGACTACCCAGGGTTGCCGACCGATTTCGCGCACCCACCAGCCCGTCCAGATCGCCAGATAGGGTAAAAATGCCGAGAAAACGACGGCCCGGAGAAACCACGGGTGTTGGCGTAGAGCCGTCGCATTCAGCTTGCCCCGCAGGCGCAGCCAGTTACCCCAAAGAGCGACGAGGAACAGGAAAAAGCCAATGGCGACCATGATCCGGAACGCATAGAAAGGCACCCAGACATCCGGACGATCACGGGCAGGGAAGCTGTCCATACCTGTCACCTTGCCGGTCAAGGTATGGGTTTCCAGCAGGCTCAGGACGTAAGGAATGGTAATCGCAAATCGGGTACCGTCATTCTGGCTGTTGGGTATGGCAATCAGGTGCCAGCCGGTATTGACCTGCCCATTGGGGAGATACGTATGGTAATGCCCTTCCATGGCGGCCAGAGAGGTAGGCTGCGTCTGGGCGACGTCCCGCCCCAGCGTATCCCCCAGATAAATCTGCAAAGGGGTCACAATCAGCAGTGCCAGGAGCGCTGGTTTGAGCAGCTTTACAAAAAGTTCAGTGTTGCGGTTCTTGAGGATGAACCAGGCACTGACGCCGGCAAAAACAAAAAGAGCCAGCTCTACGCAGGCGATCCACATATGTGGAAATCCCCAATGAAAATTGTCGTTATAAATGGCGCTCCACCAGTTGGTGACCTGAAACAGGCCATTTTTAAAGACGACTCCGTCGGGCGTTTGCATCCAGGAATTCGCCACCAGAATCCAGCCGGCCGATAAAGTGGAAGAAATGCCAACATTGAAGGTGGCAAAAAGATGCATGGTTTTACTGATTTTTCCCCAGCCGAAAACCATCAGACCAATAAATCCCGCTTCATACATGAATGCGGTGATGGTTTCAAAGCCGAGAATGTTGCCGAAAAAGGGGCCGACTGCCTGAGAAAATGGCCCATACAGAATCCCGAAGGCCATTTCCATGGTGACACCCGTCGCCACCCCGGCACCGAAATTGATTATGAATATTTTTTCGAAAAAACGATTGAGTTTGTACCAGCGCTCATCCCCGGTGCGGAGCCAGAGGACTTCTATTCCGAAAAGCAGCCATGACATGCCAATCGTCATGGGCGTCCAGAGAATATGCAGCGAGGTAATCCAGGCAAAATCGAGACGGCTGAGTAAAACGGGTAACGTATTTTCGATCAACATA
>NZ_JBYCKP010000293.1:0-1864 GCF_057473445.1 Acidithiobacillus sp. TH-A36
GTTCGCTATGATACGGCGCTGCTGAAAATCAATGCCCACAACCTGCCCACGGTAGAACTGGGCAATTCCCGTAACCTTAAAGTAGGCCAGTGGTTGCTGGCGATTGGCATGCCTTTTGGTTTTTACAATACGGTCACCCAGGGTGTAGTCAGCGCCCTGAATCGCCCGCTGCCCCATGATGATGAATACATTCCTTTCATTCAGAGTGATGTTCCCATCAATCCCGGCAACTCGGGTGGGCCTATTTTCAACATGGAAGGTCAGGTCGTCGGTATTAATGATCAGATATATACCAACGATGGTGGCTACATGGGCCTATCCTTCAGCATTCCCATCAATACGGCGATGCGCGCAGTACATGCCTTCGAAGAACACAAAAAGCTTCGCTTTGGCTGGCTTGGAGTGGACGTTCAGGAAGTGAATCCGCAAATGGCCAAGGCCCTCCATCTGAAAGAACCGGTCGGGGCACTGGTTGCCTCGGTCAGCCCCCATGAAGCAGCCGCCAGGGCAGGACTGAAGCCGGGTGACGTCATTGTGACCTACAACCACGAGGCCGTTTACAGCGTCGGACAACTGCCTCCCCTCGTCGGTGACACCCCTCCGGGAACCACGGTACCCATGGGCATTTTGCATGACGGTAAACCGGAAACCCTGCAGGTTACCATTGGCACCATGCCCGCCAAAATGCGTCATGTGGAAGCCGAAAAAACGGCAGATATCCGCCGTCTCGGGCTGCGCGTCACCACCCTCGGTCAGGCCGCACAAAAGCGTCTGGGCATTCATCACGGAGTTGAAATTGAAAGCATTTATCCCGGCCCCGCCGCCCAAATGGGATTAACCGATGGGATGGTCATTCAGCAAATTGACCAGCAGGAAGTGAACAGCCCGGAACAGCTGCAGCAAATTGTCCGGAAATTGCCGGCCCACACGCCGATTCCATTGCTGGTTCGCCAGGGTCATCAAAGCCTCTACGTGGTGATCACACTCCCTGCACACTAAAAATTAACCAACGTATAAGGAAGTCGCATGCGCTACAAAAAGTACCTGCAGCACAAATCCCGTTTCATTTTGCTTGCTGCCTTCGCCACCCTGATGACGGGTGGCACCGCCTTTGCGGGTACCAACCTGTTGATGCCCCCCCCACCAACCATACCAGATGCCAAAAGCTATGTGCTGATGGATTTCCAAACAGGCCAGATTATTGCGGAAAAAGATGCCAACCTGCAGTTACCCCCGGCCAGCCTGACCAAATTGATGACGGCTTATCTGACTTACGGCGCTCTGGCCAACGGAACCCTGCACTGGCAGCAGCGCATTCATGTCAGCCGGGTGGCCTGGCACACGGGCGGGTCGAGCATGTTCATTCAGCCCAACCTCCCCGTTACCGTGGATCAACTGATGCACGGACTGATTATTGACTCCGGCAACGACGCGGCGGTGGCACTGGCCCAAGCCGTGGCAGGCAGTCGCGCCAGTTTTGTAGATGAAATGAATGCCACGGCGACCAAACTGGGCTTACCCGGTGCACATTATGGTGACGTGGATGGGCTTCCGACCCCGGATCTGCATCTTTCCGCCCTGGATATTGCGATGCTCTCCCGGGACCTGATTGCCAAATACCCCCAGGTCATTAACATTTCCAGAATAAAATATTACCGCTATAACAATATCAAGCAACGCAGCTGGAATCCGGCCCTTTTCGGACATCCCGACATTGACGGCCTGAAAACCGGACACACCAACGCTGCCGGACACTGCATGGATACCACTGCAGTACGCAATGGCCGTCGCCTGATTGCCGTAGTCATGGGCGCTCCCAACTGGCCCAGCGGGGTCAACGATGTCGTAGCCCTGCTGGATTATG
>NZ_JBYCKP010000294.1:0-6076 GCF_057473445.1 Acidithiobacillus sp. TH-A36
TTGGGCCAACGCGCCTGCACTTCCCTCAGAAAAGCCAGACCGTCCAGACCGGGCATGCGTAAGTCCGTGACAATGGCATTGGGTTGATCACGGCCCAACGCCCGCAAGGCACTGTCAGCATCGGCAAAACTCCGGGAAGGAATTTCCGCCTGAGCCAGAGCTTTTTCCAGTACCCAGCGAATAGAGGGATCATCGTCAATAATCCAGACCTGTTTCATTGCGGCTCCTCACGATGTTGGCCAAGGGGCAGGGAGACCGAAAAAATGGTTTCCCCCGGTCGGGAATGACAGTGCACGACGCCACCATGTCCGCGCACCAGACCCTGGGCAATAGCCAGCCCCATCCCCATGCCTGCCGCACGACTGGTCACCAGGGGCAGAAAAATGCGGGGCAAAAGATCCTCAGCAATCCCTGGACCGCTATCGACAATATCTACCCGTAGGGCGAGACGAAATTTCTGGTGGAGCAAGGTGACATAGCGATCCACCCTGGTCCGAATGAGGATGGTGCCGTGGCGATCCAGCGCCTGCTGGGCATTACGCAGCAAATTGAGGAAAACCTGCACCAGTTGCTCCTGATCCGCATAAACTTCCGGAATGGAAAGGTCATAATCGAAACGCAACGCAATACCTGTGGGCAGTTCGGTCTGGAGGAGACGCCGTACATGCTCCAGCACCTGATGAATATTGACGTTGGCAAAAATCGGGCGACTGCGTGGTCCCTGTAAACGATCCACCAGATGATGCAGACGGTCGACTTCATGGAGTATGACCCGGGTATAATCTTTCAATTCAGGACGTTGCAATTCTCTCTCAAGAAGTTGGGTAGCGCCGCGCAATCCACCCAGAGGATTTTTGATTTCATGGGCAAGGCCGCGTAGCATTTCCTGAGCTGCTCCGTAAATCCGATCCTGCATTTCTTCTTCTGCATGCCGTGCGGGTAGTTCCATCGGTCGCATTTCGATAATCAGATGGCCATCGGCCAAAGGCGTCACCACCAGATCCACCACCGCATGGCTGCCATCATGAAGCTGCAACGGCAAGGCGCGACGCAGTATGGTCCCATTCAAATCGGTGGCATCGGCAAACAGCGCAGCAAAACGATCTTCTCCGACAATGCTGCATAAGGCTGCAACGGTTTGGCCGCGTGCCTGGTGCTGACTGATGCGCAGGAGGTTTTCTGCCGCCGGATTCATAAAACGCAGCTTGTGCTGAGTGTCCAGAGTCATTACCGCTGACTCCAGGGCATCCAGTACCGCGTTTTCCGTCAATGTTGCTTTTGTGCTTTTGCGCTGCGCCATGCAAGCTCCAAATGGGTATCCGCCTCTGGAGGCGCTTTCATAAATTCATCCAAGCAAAAAACACACCAAACCAATATCTGGCAGCCGGGGAATTGCCCTGCGTACACATACAATCCTTCAGCTGGGTACCAGCTCTAGCCAGTAGCAGCAATGTCTCGAATCAAAATGACCGCCCATCATCCAGAGCAACAGTCGCAACCAGGATAGTGCATCGGCCGCACCATAATAGTGCACAAGCTCTGACCACCACAACGCCGGAAAATCATGCTCATGGTGAACAGGCTTCCAAAACTCCAAAATATCAGCGACTATAACTACACAGCGCTGCATGCCTACAGGGATAATTCATGACTTACTGCCTCACTGCCGACGTTTCTTGGGGGCTGATTTTCTGTTCTGACTCCCGCACCAATGCAGGCACAGACAATGTCAGTATTTACTCAAAAATGCATAATTATTGCTGGCCGGGTGATCGCTTTCTCTGCCTGCTTTCGGCTGGAAATCTGGCCACTACCCAGGGAGTCGTTAAACGCCTGCAGCAGGATATGGACCAGAACGCCGAAGTCCATCTTTTGAACCTTTCCGGTATGGCAGAAGCTGCAGATTATATTGGCCTGATAAACGCCGAAATCCAGCGTAATCAGGTCAGCCGTGATACGGCCAACACCAATTTTGAGGCCACTTTCATTTTGGGTGGTCAGATCGGCAGCGAAGTACCTGTCACCTACATGATTTACCCGCAGGGAAATTACATTCACGAATCGGCAGATCATCCCTTTTTACAAATCGGCGAAATCAAATACGGCAAACCCATACTCGACCGCGTGATCAAACCGGAACTGTCCCTGGAAGCCGCCGCCCGCTGCGCGCTGGTTTCGATGAATTCCACCATGCGCAGTAATGTTACGGTCGGCCCGCCGGTTGAGTTACTCATCTATGAAACCAATACACTGCAAATGGGACGATACCTTTCACTGACCGAAGAAGACCGCTTTTACCGGACTCTTGGTGAACGCTGGAGTCAGGGACTTTTGCAGGCATTGGACGGTCTTCCTCCTTTTGACTGGGAAACTCCGACAACCATGCCACCGTTGTGAAGTAAAGGCACATAAACATACGGAGTAGTTCTGCACTTTAATGGTGCAATATGCACCAATATGATACAATTGCGGCCTTGGCGTGACGGTTTATTGCCTCCACAAACCGACCAGACTGACTGGCACGCACTTTGCTTCATCCATCGTACTAAAACTTGGGCGAGAATCTTGCGACGAGGAGATAAAGCAGATGGACTGGCTCAGAACCCATTATCAACAGCAGATCACCCATGACGAACTGGTAGATGAAAATGCCCGACCGCGCCGGGCGGCTGCACCCCTGTTCAATTATCTGAACACCCTGGACAGCAGCGAGTTGCAGGCGCGTCGCCAGGCTGCAGACGCCTCCATTCTCGCCATGGGAATCACTTTTACGGTATACAGTGAAGCGGGCAATATTGATCGTGCCTGGCCTTTTGACATTATCCCGAGAATTCTTTCCAGCAGCGAATGGAAGCGTATTGAAGAGGGACTCAAACAGCGCCTGCAGGCACTCAACCTGTTCATTGATGACCTTTACAATGATCAGCGCATTGTTGCTGATGGCGTTTTTCCGGCCGAAGTGCTGGAAGGTTCGCGCAATTTTCGGGATGCCTGTCGGGGTATTCGTCCCCCCTTCGGCGTCTGGGCACACATCTGCGGAAGTGATCTGGTGCGCGATGCGGACGGCACCATTTATGTACTGGAAGATAACCTCCGGGTACCTTCGGGCGTTTCTTACATGCTTGAAAACCGTCAGATCATGAAGCGGCTTTTCCCGGAGTTGTTCAAATCATCCATTATCCGGCCCGTGGACGACTACCCCAATCGCCTGTACGAAACCTTGGCGGCCCTGTCTCCGCGCCCGGAAGAAAAGCCCGTGCTCGCAGTACTTACCCCTGGCATTTATAACTCTGCCTATTTCGAGCATAGTTATCTGGCCCAGCAGATGGGCGCTTATCTTGCTGAGGGCCCGGATTTTTACGTCAGCAAGGAAGATATTGTTTATTTACGTACCATTTCCGGATTACAACGCGTCGATGTCATTTACCGCCGTATTGATGATGACTACCTGGACCCCGAAGTTTTTTTTCCGGATTCTGTACTCGGTATCCCCGGACTACTCCGCGCCTGGCGACGCGGGAATGTGGCCATTGCCAACGCGCCCGGTGCCGGAGTAGCCGATGACAAGGTCGTGTACGCCTTTGTTCCGGAAATCATTCGTTACTATCTGGATGCCGAACCCATTATTCCCAATGTTCCGACTTATTTGTGCATGCGCGATGCAGATCGTGATTATGTCCTCAGCCATCTTGCCGAGCTGGTGGTAAAACCTGCCAACGAGTCCGGGGGTTATGGCATGCTGATCGGACCCCGCGCCAGTCAGGCCGAACGTGACCGTTTTGCCGAACTGATTCAGGCCAATCCACGCAACTATATTGCCCAGCCGACCCTGAATATTTCCACCGCACCCACACTGGTAGATGATCATCTGGAGGCGCGGCATCTCGACCTGCGTCCCTTTATTTTGCAGGCGGATAAACTGTATGTAACCACTGGGGGATTGACCCGGGTGGCGATGCAGCCGGGCTCACTGGTAGTAAACAGCTCCCAGGGTGGCGGCAGCAAAGACACCTGGATTGTTGATGAGGAGGCACCATGCTTTCCCGAGTAGCTGAAAATCTGTACTGGATGGCACGCTATCTGGAGCGCACGGAAGACGTAGCCCGTCTGATTAATGCCACCACCCTGATGCTGCTGGATCTGCCCCCTGGAGCTTATTTTGGCTGGGATATCCTGTTGCAGGTCACCGGTGACGCGACGCTATACGCAGAGCTTTATGGTGCCCCCGAAGAAAACCGCATCATGCGTTTTTTGATTGCCGACGAGCGCAATCCGAATTCGGTCATGGCTGCCATTCATCAGGCTCGGGAAAACTGCCGGACGTTTCGCGACTTACTGCCTGGCGAGTTCTGGGAACGCCTCAACACCCTGTTTCTGTACGTCCGCGATCAGGCCGTTTCCGGAGCAGATAGCCGCCACGCCCGTTACGCCTTTCTCAACGAAGTCATTGCCCGACGCCACGCCCTGGTAGGCCTGCTGATCAGCAGCATGAGTCAGGATAATGTTTACCAGTTCATCAAGTTGGGACGCAATATGGAACGGGCGGACATGACCACGCGCATTGTCGATGTCACCAGCGCCGTGATTTTACCTCAGGATCTGGGGCTGCAGAAAACGGCGGGCAGCAGCTTGTGGATTGGGGTTCTGAAGTCACTCAGTGCCTTTGAAATGTACCGACGCCATATTTCCGTGCGGGTGCGCAGTAATCAGGTAGTGGATTATCTGCTCAAGGACGGCAAATTCCCGCGCAGCATGAAATACTGCCTGGGAGAAATGGAAGTGGCATTAGCCTATCTGCCCAATGCCGGAACCCCTGCGGAGGCCGTCCGCCGGGCCCGGCGACGCCTGGATCAGCTGAAATTGAGCGACCTCCGCCCGGACCTGCTCCATGAATATCTGGATCAGGCCCAGAGGGATCTCGCCATGGTCCATCGGACCATTCAGGGTACCTATTTCGCCAGGGAAGATAGTGGTTCGGAAAATGCTCTGAATGGACTCCACTTGCAGATTGCACAAGCTTAAGTCCCACAGCATTTCACCACCGAGGATAATTTATGGGTATTCATGTCGTTCTGCGTCATCAGACCGAGTATGACTTTGATCGTTTGGTGGAAATCCACCCTCACGTACTGCGCCTGCGGCCGGCGCCGCACTGTCGCACCCCGATTCTTGCGTATTCGCTGGAAGTCAGCCCCGAAAAACATTTCCTCAACTGGCAGCAGGATCCCTTCGGGAATTATCAGGCCCGTCTGGTTTTTCCTGAACGCGCCAAGTCCCTCAAATTCAGCATCGAAGTCATCGCCGATCTGAGCGTGATTGACCCTTTCGATTTTTTTATTGAAGAGCAGGCAGAACGCTGGCCCTTCCGTTACGAACCCGCATTATATAAAGAGCTGGCCCCCTATCTGGAAAAAGAAAAAGCCGGGCGCCTACTGCAACAAATGTTGCTGGGCATCATCAAACGCAAACAGCGGACCATTGATTTTCTGGTTGGCATCAATCAGCAGCTACAAAGTGCCATCGCTTACACCCTGCGCATGGAGGTCGGCGTCCAGACTCCCGAAGAAACCCTGAAAAAAGCCAGCGGTTCCTGTCGGGACAGCGCCTGGCTGCTGGTACAGTTGTTACGACATCTGGGTCTCGCGGCCCGCTTTGTTTCCGGCTATCTGGTTCAGTTGGTGGCCGATCAGGCACCTCTCGAAGGTCCCTCCGGCCCCGCCCAGGATTTCACTGACCTGCACGCCTGGGTGGAAGTGTACATCCCCGGAGCAGGCTGGATTGGCATGGACCCGACCTCCGGTCTGTTTGCCAGTGAAGGGCATATTCCACTGGCCTGTACGCCGCATTACCAAAGTGCCGCACCGATCAGCGGTGCCACCGGAAAATGTGAGGTTACCTTTCATTTTTCCAACCAGGTCACCCGGCTGCCGGAAATACCCCGGGTCACCAAACCCTATACCGAGAGCCAGTGGGAAGAAATCATGGTGCTTGGGCGCATTGTCGATGACCGCCTGCAGGCGGCAGATGTCCGTCTGACCATGGGCGGGGAGCCCACTTTTGTGGCTACGGAAGCGGT
>NZ_JBYCKP010000295.1:0-6885 GCF_057473445.1 Acidithiobacillus sp. TH-A36
GTGCTGCAACTCTTCGTCCATATTGGCGCGAATCATCTGCATGGGCACATGGCCGGGACCTTCAATCATCACCTGCACGTCATGCTTCCAGGCAATCCGGGTGAGTTCGCCCAAAGTATGCAACTCGGCAAACTGCGCTTCATCGTTGGCATCTGCCAGACAACCGGGACGCAAGCCATCTCCCAGTGAAAAACTGACATCATAGGCTTTCATGATTTCACAGATTTCTTCGAAATGGGTGTAGAGGAAACTTTCCTGATGATGCGCCAGACACCATTTGGCCATGATGGAACCACCCCGGGAAACAATACCCGTAAGCCGTCGGGCAGTCAGGGGCACATAGCGCAGCAATACTCCGGCATGAATGGTGAAGTAATCCACGCCCTGCTCGGCTTGCTCAATCAGCGTATCGCGGTATAAGTCCCAGGTCAGATCTTCGGCTTTGCCGTCGACTTTTTCGAGGGCCTGATAAATGGGTACGGTACCAATGGGAACAGGGCTGTTGCGAATAATCCATTCGCGGGTTTCATGAATATGCTTTCCGGTGGATAAATCCATCACGGTGTCAGCCCCCCAACGGATGGACCAGACCATTTTTTCGACTTCTTCGGCTATGGAAGAAGTGACCGCCGAGTTACCGATGTTTGCATTGATCTTGACCAGAAAATTGCGGCCGATGATCATGGGTTCCAGTTCGGGATGGTTGATGTTGGCCGGAATGATGGCACGACCCCGGGCAACCTCCTCTCGGACGAATTCCGGGGTGACCACATCCGGAATCTGCGCCCCGAAGGATTCACCACGATGCGCGCGAAACAGTTCGGGATGGGTGGCGCGCAATTTTTCCAGACCCTGATTTTCACGAATAGCCACATATTCCATTTCCGGGGTGATGATTCCACGTCGTGCATAATGCATTTGGGAGACATTTGCGCCTTCTGCGGCCCGCCGGATTTCGCGGCGCTGTTGAAAACGCAAATCAGCCGTCCTGACATCAGCGAGGCGGGCCCGACCATAAGCCGAACTCGGTTCAGGACGATGCTCCAGCGGCGTCTCCATGGCAGTCCACTGCCAACGGGTAGCAGGGAGTCCCGCATGAATATCAATCTGGGTATCAGGATCAGTGAAGGGACCACTACAGTCATACACGGGAATATTCGGATTATGCTCCACCGAACCATCGCGGTTGCGGGAGTCGGTCTGCTGGATTTCACGAAGAGGAATACGTAATTCAGGATACATTTCACCGCTGAGGTAGGCCTTGCGGGAACCCGGTATGAATCCTGTGGTGACCGTGGCTTCCTGCATGTTATGGGTAATATCGGTGGGACGTGTCGCCATTGTGCTTCCTCCAAATTCCAGTGCATTGCGAAAAACATGATCGGGACACGGAAGAAGGACGCAGACAGTTGATCCTGTAGCGCTTCCCTACGCCGGCATGACCCGGATCAGGTTCCAAGGGTTCCTCTCAGCCTGCCCCCTGGCAGACGCCCCCAGCGTTAATACATTTTCGCAAACTAAGGGATATCGCACCTAACTGTCAAGCGGACGTCGCAGACAATAACAAACTGACGATTGCTTTCATGGGGCAGTAACGAGTCAGAAATAAATAAAAAGCACCATTTTTGGGAGTGCATACACTATCTGTCCCCACATTGGTGCAGACCAAAATTTATGTGTAACAAAATTAGTACATACGGATTTGGTTAAAAAAATTTTCTATATTTATAATCATAGTGTTGAAAATTTATGTACCATTTATTTAACAGGTGATTAATAAAATTTCCCTCGAAGATATACGGCCCGATTATTGCTTATAGTCTGCTTATGGTTCTGTGGTTAAAAAATTTAGCACCATAAAACTTTTTAAATTGTCATATAACTGTAACATTGCTGTGTTAATATCTTGCTAATAGGCTCTAATATGGGGATGTTTGTCATGAGAATGCTATCTTCTTTAATATTTCAGTCTTTCCAGCTCATGTTGCAAAAATTTGAGCGCAGAGAAGCACCACTGATTACTTCTGTGAATCCATATAAAGGCCATTGGAATATCTTTTTAAGAATACCTCGTATTGAAAAGTTAAAACATATAAGTTCCGCAGCATTAATCGGGATGATCGTGTTATTAGTGGTTTACCTGGCTGAAATTCAGATTCCGCTTGACAACCAACTCATTCTTTCCAGTGTATTGGTTACCATCATGCTTCTGCTTTACAACTGGGATCTCTGGCGCTCAAGCACCACCAGCAAGATGCTTGCGCGCTACACTATCATCTTCGCCAGTGCCTATTTTGGCTGGAAATACCTCTACTGGCGAGCGACAGAAACCATGCCCTCAGGCTATGGAGCTGTTAGCGAAACCGCTGGCCTTATCTTACTTCTGGCCGAAGCCTATGGATTCATCATGCTGATGTTTAATCACTTGGTAAACATTCATCCTATCGATCACCAGATTCCCCCTTTACCTGTTCGTGATAATGATTGTCCTAGCGTGGATGTGTTCATTCCGACTTACAACGAAGAATATGAAGTGATCATTCCTACTTTGGCAGCAGCAGTTAACTTGGATTATCCCAAAAGCCGTTTTATCGTCTGGATTCTTGATGACGGAGGCACCGACAAGAAATGTCATCAAAGCGACTCTCAAAAAGCGGAAGCCGCTCAGAAGCGGCGCAGCGATCTAGAACAGCTGGCTAATGAATATGGAGCCCGTTATCTGACCCGCGCTGCAAATGAACACGCCAAGGCTGGAAACATTAACAATGGCTTGGCCCACTCCCAAGGCGATCTTGTTGCCATACTCGATTGTGACCACATACCAACCAGGGATTTTTTACGCAATACCGTGCCTTTTTTCCTGGACGATTCCAAACTTTTTCTGGTTCAAACACCTCACAATTTTATCAGTCAGGATCCCATCGAAAAAAATCTGGATATGCCAAGAGGCCCAGGAGAAAACGAATTGTTTTATGATGTTATGCAGCCAGGTCTCGATTTCTGGGGGACATCTTATTTTTGTGGGTCAGCTGCAGTACTCCGAGCCCCTGTGTTGAAATCCTTGGGAGGAATTGCGGGACAGACTATCACCGAGGACGCTGAAACTACTATCGACGCAATGCGGTTAGGTTATCGAACTTTGTACCTGAACAAGGCCATGGTAAGTGGTCTGCAGCCAGAAACTGTTACTGGCATGATTGTCCAAAGGGTCCGTTGGGGCACTGGCATGTTACAGATTTTCCTGCTAAAAAATCCCTGGTTACAAAAAGGATTAACCGTTATTCAGAAGCTGTTGTACACCAATTTAATAGTTTACTGGCTGTTTGCTTACTCCCGGCTTGCCCTGTTAATGGCACCACCAGCCTATCTGATTTTTGGGGTTACGCTTTGTCATACCACGCCATCCCAACTCATGGTTTATCTGGCCCCCTATTTACTCAGCTCGTTAATGGTCGCCCAACATTATTATCGTCATGTGCGTTGGCCTTTCATATCCCAAGTTTACGAGACGTTACAAAGCATCTTCATCGCTATGTCAATGAGCAAGGTGCTGTTTCGCCCCAAATCACCAAACTTCAAGGTGACCCCCAAAGGGGAGTATCTGGACCGACACTTCCTGTCAGTATTGTCATGGCCCTTTTACCTGCTTCTGGGAGTCAATATGCTCGCTATTGTTTGTGGAATAAACCTCTTGCAACAATCCGGTGCGCGTATCGACGCCATTTTGTTTGTTCTGTTTTGGGCGGTTCTTGACACATTATTTCTCCTCGCTGTCCTGGGCGTCACCCACGAAAAGCCCCAGCGGCGTTCTTCAGCACGTATTCCACTGAGCAAGTCTTTGATACTCGAATACGAAAATGGCAATAGAATTCCGGCGCGCACGGTCAACATCTCTTGGCGAGGTGCAGCGGTCGCCATTGACCGCCAATCCGGAACCATTCAATTGGGCACACCGCTCGTTCTTGACTTTGGCGATGATCGATATATTCATTGCGAGATCAGTGCATTACGTGATGCTTTTGCTGGGAACAATCTGCTCATTTCGGTACGCTACAAGCCTCAGTCTGCGGCAGACATCGTAACAGCCGTGGCCATCGCCTATGGATCCAGTAACGATCTGTTGGAGCTGACCAGATCGCGCCGTCATTCGCGAAGCATTTTTGGTTCACTTTTATTATTCATCCGGTTAGCGATGGTGTATGGCGTCAGACACCTTTGGCATCTTTTGAGTAATATTTCTATAGGTCGTTACTGGAGGAGTATGATCCAAGCCCTGGTTCGCGAACAGCAACGGCTTTTCTTCCGGCGAAACAAACGGCATGAGCTTTTAGAACCAATTATGGCACTTCCCGCATCCTCACTCACCAACATTCACTCAGTAGAGCCGGTCATACTGGATGAGGAATTAATCTGGGACAAAAAATCCGGTCTTCACGAGGAGATTATGGCATGATGAAAATGCTCATCGCGCGCTTGATTTTCATCTTCATGCTTTTTTGTGCTGGCTCATGGTCTGTCTGGGCAGTCACAAGTATGGCAACCGCAAAACCCACACCGAAAAATGCCACAGTTTCCGCTTCAGGGACTCCCGTGGCCTTACCATTCGCAACAACTATCGGCAACAAGGAAGCAATCCGCTTGCAGGGACATGGAGCGACGGTGAAAATACCTTTCTCCATACCCCATGGGGAAGATGTCACCCAGATCCAGGTGTCTCTACAGGGATGCATATCTCAGGGAATGAGTAGTTCGGTCCTGCTGGAAGCGGTTTCCAATAATCAGGTGATAGAACAAATTGCTTTGAAGCCCGGCAGTGACCTGAATAATCAATTCTCTATTCCCAGCTCACATCTGGATGCAGGTTTTCATACGCTGATCCTCAAACTCGTTGGCGTTGCTGGAGACTCTGATTCCAACTGGGTGCAGATTGATCCCCGAACATCTCTTTTCAACTATTTGAGCACTCCAAAGGCCATCGAACCCCGCCTCGACCATCTTGATTGGCTATTTGACCGTGCATCTCTCGACTATGCCCCTGTTGTTCCCATATACGGTGTGGATTTTTCAGATTACACAGAGGCCCTGGCTTATGCTGCTCAAGGCATTGGGCTAAGATACCAGTTTCTGCCTACACACATTCAAGTCAAATCCCTACAGACGTTCCTTGGCAAAGCCTCAAACCCTCTGGATGCAGTGTTATCAGACTTGCCTGTTGGGAGCCGTAGTGCCTTGATTATTGGCACATCAACTGCGTTAGCCCCAGTGTTGCAGAATCTGGGCGTGTCAGCGATTAGAAATGCAACTATTCTGGTTCGACAGTTTCCTGGACATTCTCACTATAATCTGCTGATTCTGACTGGTAGAGATTCGCAGGAAGTACTAACAGCGGCCAGGAGCTTTGCCAACATTCAAATAAATTATCCTTCCGTTGCGGAAATGGCGATCAAAAACTCCCGCATCGAAAACTCCGCTCACTCAGAACCGGTGCCCATTACCGCTTCGCCTTTTGCCTCTGCCTCTTTTCCGCTTCTGGCGACCGGATTCAAGACCACCACTCTCAGTGGGTTCAGTGGTCCGGTAAGCATGCAGATCTGGAATGGCGGATGGCAGAGAGAAGGAGAATTGAGCCTGAACCTGGTGTATTCAGCAGGCATGTCTGCCACCTCTGATGTCAACATACTTTTTAACGGGGCACTCGAAGGCTCGATTCCGTTGAACGATCCGACCGGTGGAAAGTATGTGAAATACGCGGTCAGTATTCCTAGTACCGAAGTGAAATCAGGCTGGAATACTCTTACTCTCGTTCCCAATCTGATTCCGGCGTCCACCCATGATTTTCTCTTTAACTCCGAACGTGCCAATCTGCAACTCAGTGTATTTGCCAATTCCACTTTTACCTGGCAGGGCGGCAATGCTTTGCAGCACCTGGATCTGACCGCCCTGAGCACCGCTGGTACGCTGAACATTAGACATGGCCAGACGGTAAATCTTTTCGTGCCGAAAAAGTACAGCAACCACACCCTCTCAGCCATGACCACGCTGATCGGCAAAACCGCGCAGCGCTATGGCGCCCCATTTTCAGTACATACCGGGGGCCTGGATAATTTACATTCGGGGCCTATTCTTGCAGTAGCACCCCTACGGCAATTACCCCAATCTTTACTGAATCATCTCGGCTTGACTGAGCCATCCGGGAGTAACTCGGACTGGGGAATATCTCGATCCTTGCAGGATAGCTTGGGGAACGAAGATGATCAGCCAAGTCATTACGAATTTTCTTTGACAAACAATGGTTTGGCTTTCAGTTCCAGTTATGACGGCCATCCTCTCATCGTATTTTCGGCACTGAATGATGGCACTTTGAATAAGGCCATCAATACCCTGATCGGCTTTGGGCTGTGGTCACAACTGCGAGGATTTACGGATTGGTGGGAAATTCAAGGAAAAACCATCCATGCCGTTGGTATGGAAAGTGTCCCCTTCTACGCCTTCGGAACCAGTGGCGGCATAGGCGTATGGGCAGGCCACCATCTCTGGTGGGCAATCGTCATTTTGTTGATCTTCGCCACAATGGTATCCGTACTTATCTACGCAATGGTGCGCAGACGCTATCATCGCTTACCCAAGGAGTCCGCAGTACGCCCAGCAGGTTCGCAAACGGGAGGTGAATGATGGCGAACAAGAACTCATCCGCTATTTGCCGGTTACAGATGGGTCTTATAGTGACACTGTTCATAAACGTCCTGCTTCCTGCTAGAGCAGAAGCTCAAACCCTGTTACTGGGTGGAATCCAGCGCTCTGCACAAAGTTCCTACGATTACCTTGGGTTGATACAGCCCATCGCTGGCGGTGATCTTGGCCATGGCTTTTATATCCAGGCTTTTG
>NZ_JBYCKP010000296.1:0-1999 GCF_057473445.1 Acidithiobacillus sp. TH-A36
CGATGGTTTGCTGCGCATCAGTGTCGGTCTGGAACATATAGATGATCTACAGGATGATTTGCTACGAGGTTTTGCAGCCGCAAATAGCGCTGTCTGATTTGCGCTATGCTGTGTTTACAGAGAGTTGTTTCCCTATCATTAAACTGACGGAGAAAAAGAGATGACAAAATTCCGTGCCTTACAACGTCATGGCCTCCAGCCGGATACCCGCGTTTGCCTGTTTGATAATGGCTTGCCCTTGAGTCTCAAGCCGGAAGACTCCGCGCTGAATAGTATGACGGATCTGCGCCGCGTCCCGGCTGCATCCACCAAGCCGGAGTCTACTATTGATCAGGCCATGCAGCGCATGATTCATGTGGGCGTACGCCTGTTATTTGTTCTGGATGATTTGGGGACCCTGGTCGGCTTGATTACGGCCCGGGATATCATGGGGGAAAAGCCGGTTCGGCTGGCTGCAGAAGACCATATCGCCCGTGATGACATCAAGGTCCAGAATATCATGGTGCCCCTAGGACAAATTGATGTGCTGGATTTTCCCGAGGTAGAACGCTCCACTGTAGGGGATATTGTCCTGACCTTGCGCAAGGCGGGTCGTCAGCATGCCCTGGTGCGTGAGGAAACCACGCATGGATTTGAAATACGTGGAATTTTTTCCATCAGCCAGATTGCCCGGCAGCTGGGTGTAACCCTGCAAAGTAATGATGTGGTGCAAAGTTTTGCGGGTTTGGAGCAACTCATCGCCAGTGATGACTAAACACATTCCGAGCAAAGTGCTGCAGGTGGGGGTCTGCCCCGGTGACTGAAGCAAACGGGCTGCTACTGGCAGCCCTCCTGATTTTTCTCAATGGATTCTTTGTGGCGGCCGAATTTGCCCTGGTCCGCCTGCGCAGCACCCATGCGCGTACTCTGGCCCAGGAGCATGGGCTGCGTGGGCGCATTCTGGTGCGGATGCATGCGCGTCTGGATGCTTATCTTTCTGCCACGCAACTGGGCATTACCTGTGCCTCCCTGGGCATTGGCTGGATTGGTGAGCCCGCGATGGCGCATCTACTGGAGCCGGTGTTCCGGTTTTTTGGAGTTCGAGACCCGGCGCTGCTCCATTCCATCGCCCTGGCAGTGGGATTTGCCCTGGTTTCATTCGTGGTTATTGTGATTGGCGAGTTGGTACCTAAATCCCTGGCTATTCGTAAAGTCGAAGCCGTTTCCCTGTGGACGGGCGCTCCGCTCTACGCCTTCTATTGGCTGATGTATCCCGCCATTTTTGTTCTCAATGGGGCAACACGCATGGTGCTACGCCTGTTCGCCCTGCGTCTGGATCAGCATGCCGGTGATGCGCCGCATTCCCGGGATGAACTGGCGATGATTCTTGCCCTCAGCCAGGCTCAGGGAACCCTGGGTCAGCGCACCGGTGATATTCTCGACCGCACGCTGGACTTCAATGAATTGACAGCCGGTGATTTGATGCGTCCCGCAGCAGACATGATCTGCCTGATGCGCGAAGAGAGTTCCGAAGCAACCCGGGCAATGATGTTGCGTCATCGTTTTACCCGTTACCCGGTTTGCGAGGGCGACCGCCAGCATGTGATCGGTCTGCTGCATGTGAAAGACGCTTTTGCGCAGATGGCGCGCCATGATAATCTGGGCGATCTCAAAAGTCTTTTACGTCCCTTGCCTTCGGTCAATAAAGCCATGCCCGCCATGGACCTGCTGAGCCATTTTCGTTCCGGTCACCCGCATTTTGCGCTGGTGGTGGATGACCTCGGCACTATCACCGGTTTTGTGACGCTGGATCACGTTCTGGAAAGTCTGCTCGGCGTCATTCCCGACGAATTCCGCCATCAGCGCAAGGAGTGGCAGCGGCGCCTGGATGGTAGCTGGGTGGGTTCAGGAAGCCTGTCCCTCTATTCCCTGGAGCGTTGTCTGGATCGGGATATTGACGAAGATGCAGCAGATACCATCGGTGGGCTGGTCATGCGCCAACTGGACAGGGTTCCGGAAG
>NZ_JBYCKP010000297.1:0-10362 GCF_057473445.1 Acidithiobacillus sp. TH-A36
TGGCCGGCAACCGCGCCCACACCCGCTGGGCAATACGCTGTACCAATGGTGCGAAACGGGCGACATCTGCACTCATTGCAACTGATGGATCAGCGGCCCGTCGAGCACTCATCAGATAGATATCTCGGGATTTTTCATCAGCAGACGCTCCATGAAAAAAGCCATATGCCCTGAAGTATTAAAGGCGTGCGGCCAACGTTCAACCGTCACAGCCAAATCTTGCAGCGCGCGCGAAACCGGGGCATCCGGATACATTTCCACAACCGCTTTCTGGGAACGAACCGCCGCACGCAGGGCAGGATCCAGCGGAATACTGCCAATCTGTTCCAACGTCACATCCAGATATCCGTCGGCCACTTTAGCAATACGCTGGAACAAGGCATCCCCTTCTCTTTGATCCCTGACCATGTTGGGTAACACCTTGAAACGACGCACTCCATGATTACGACTGAGCACCTTGATTAACGCGTAGGCATCCGTAATGGAAGCGGGTTCGTTGGAAAGTACTACCAGAACTTCCTGTGCTGCCTGACTGAATGTCAGCACGTCGCCGGCAATACCTGCAGGCAGATCTATCAACAGATAATCCATATCCAGACTCAGATCACCAATACCCTGAATCAAATTGGCCTGAGACTGTGTATCCAGATTGGCCATCTGTGCCACTCCACTGGCAGCGGGCAGGATGCGGATATTCCACGGGCCGGTAATGAGCACCTCTTGCATGCTTTTTTCGCCGGAAATCACATGCGACAGGTTATAGCGCGGACTCAGCCCCAGCAGCACATCGACATTGCCAAGACCAAGGTCCGCATCAAAAAGCAGGGGCTTGGCCCCCTGCTGCGCCAAAGCTACCGCCAGATTAACGGCTACATTGGTTTTGCCCACCCCACCCTTGCCACTGGCAATGGCGATTACTTTAATTGGTTTTCTTGCCCGCATTCGGCGTAGCCCTTCTGCTTGATCCAACCTGTTTTCGTCCTGAACCAATATATTCAACCCGGATTTATTCATAACTGGCCGCCATGGTAACGGCTCCCCGGATCATCTGCCAGTTTATCCTTATGGAACACGCTATTCATCTTGAGCAAGTTCATTATTTGCTCCCACGGCGCCTCATGCATATCTTCCGGGACTTTCTGGCCATCACTATACCAGGCAACGGGCAGATGCTGTGCGGCAAGCCATTCCAGCACTGCCGCAAAGGCTGGAGTTTCATCCACCTTGGAAATAATGGCTCCACTGAGAGGAATATCCGTATAAGGTTGCAGGACAGTAGCCAGATTTCGACCACTAAGACTGGCAGGAATCAGCAGAAATCTTTGCGCATCAGCGCCCAGTGCCGCAAACCACTGGAGTTGTTCATTCAATCGGGGATCCCTGGGTCCCATGCCGATGGTATCTATAAATATCCATGAACGGTCACGATGTTTTTCCAGGGATTTCAACAAATCCTCAGGGCCTTTGATCACATCCAGAGGAACACCGAGAATACGCGCATAAATATCGAGCTGTTCAACACCGGCGATCCGATAAGTATCGGTAGTCAGAAGTGCTACCGAGTGAGGACCATGCCGGAGAACCTGAGCAGCAGCCAACTTGGCGACGCTGGTGGTTTTACCTGAACCCGTTGGCCCCATCAAAACAAACAATCCTGGTTTTTCCAAAGATACCTGGCTAATCCCGACCTTTTCCTGGAGAGTATTGAGCAATAACTGCTCCCACTCCCGGGATTGTTCCTGCTCCAGAAACTCAGTAATCCACGCTTCGGAAAAGCCCATCTCCGTCAAGGCCTCCTGAGCGGATTGCTGCTCGAGTTGCGGCCCCCAACGTCTTTCCACCAGCTGTTTGAGGGCTTGCAGTTCATCACGCAATGGTGCGGAGACCAGTGGATGAGACATGTTACGTGGCGAGGCAGTTGTCGAAGATTGTAGCGCTGCTATTGCGGCCCCTTGCGCCGGTAGCTGTGCTGACTGGAATGCTTCCGTTTTTTCCGGATGGGTACGCAAAGGCTCTGGCCAGGCCGGGATGGATTGGGTTTCATTCCATTGTTTTTCATCAAAATCAATGGCAGCTACTATTTCCACTTCACCGTCAGACTCCCGATTGGAGAGAATCACTGCATCAGGACCCAGAGTGCCCCGAATCTGCTGGAGAACTTCCCGGGTGTTGGCACCACTAAATCGTTTGATTTTCATAAAAACTGTCTCCTGTTAGACGTTCAGGCACCATTCTGAAAAATCAGGCACCCAGGGTAGCCACCACCCTGATTTTTTTACTTTCGGGTATTTCCGCATAAGAAAGAACCCGCATCCGGGGGGCACTCCGCGCCAGAAAACGTGCCAAAAACGTGCGCATGGGGGCCATGGCCAACAATACCGGCTGCATACCCCCTGCCTCCATTTGCTGCATCAAGTCCCCTGCCTTTTCCAGTACGCGCTGTGCCAAACCCGGCTCCAATGCTTCGCCGTTACTATTGCGCAGACTCTCTTGCAATAAGTGTTCCAACTGCCCGTCCAGCACGGCAACAGGTAGTTCTGACTGCCCGGGAAACAGTCCCTGAACAATATAGGGACCCAGAGCTGTGCGTACGGCTGCCGTCAATTCGTCAACATTCGGGCTTTGGGGTGCATGCTCCGCCAAAATTTCGACAATGGTGCGCATATCGCGAATCGGGACCCCCTCATTCAGGAGGTTTTGCAAGACTCTTTTCAGCTTGTCCGGGGAAAGCATTTTTGGAATGACATCTTCCACCAGTTTGGGAGAACGACTGGCCAAATGAGAAAGCAAGCCTTCCACTTCTTCCCGACCCAACAAGTCCGCACCATGGCTTTGGAGAATCTGGTGCAACTGGGTGGCAATCACGGTAGCCGGGTCCACCACGGTATAACCCAAAGCCACGCTTTTATCGCGCTCTTCCTTATCAATCCAAACGGCGGGTAATCCAAAAGAGGGATCGGTGGTCGGGGTGCCCGCGATTTTTCCGAGAACATTTCCGGGATCAATCGCCAGCAGCAAATCCGGAAATACCTCCCCGCCCCCCACCTCCACGCCTTTCACGTTAATACGATAAGCCGTTGGTCTTAATTCCAGATTATCCCGAACATGGACTGCCGGTACCAGAAATCCAAAATCCTGGGCAAATTTTTTGCGAACGCCACGAATTCGAGCCAGTAATTCTCCCCCCTGGCCTTTGTCCACCAGTGGAATCAAACGATACCCTACTTCAAGTCCCAAAGGATCCAATGGCTCCACACTCGCCCAGGTCACCTCCTCCGGCTCTACACCACCAACAGGGGGTTCGACAACTTTTTCCGGTGCTTTACCCTGTTTGCCATACCAGACGACTGCGCCCAACAATGCCGCCGCACCGAGGAAAGGCAAATGGGGCATTCCTGGAATCAGACCCAGTATGGCCAAAATAACAGCCACGATAGTCATCACCTCTCTATTTTGAAATACCTGGCCGATCAGTTGTTTGCCCAAATCCTGACCGGTATTGACGGTGCTGACCACAATACCGGCCGCTATGGAGATGACCAAGGCCGGAATCTGTGCGACCAGTGCATCACCAATACTCAACAAGGTATAATCGTGCGCGGCTGTACTTAAACTCAGACCATGCTGCCAGATGCCAATAATCAGACCACCAATCAAATTGATAAACAAAATCAAAATTGCCGCTACTGCATCACCCCGCACAAATTTGCTGGCACCATCCATCGATCCGAAATAGTCGGCTTCCTGAGCAATTTCACTGCGCCGTCGATGGGCTTCTTCCTGATCGATAATTCCCGCATTTAAATCGGCATCAATGGCCATTTGTTTGCCGGGCATGGCATCCAGGGTAAAACGGGCACTGACTTCGGCAATACGACCAGCCCCTTTGGTGATCACCACAAAATTGATGATCACCAGAATGACGAAAACAATAATGCCAACGACGTAATCTCCACCCACCACAAACTGACCGAAAGATTCAATCACCTGCCCCGCTGCGCCCGGACCATTCTGTCCATGCAGGAGAATAATACGAGCAGCAGCCACGTTCAGGGACAAGCGCAGCAGGGTCGTCAGCAGCAAGGCTGTAGGAAAGGCTGCAAATTCGAGGGGCCGCTTCATGTACAGGCTGACCAGCAAAATAATCAACCCCAGGGTAATATTGAACGTAAACAGAATATCCAGCAGAAAAGTGGGTAGCGGGATAATCAGCATGGCCAGTACCATAATCACCAGTATGGGCGCGGCCAGAGTATGCCAGTTGAGTTTTTGTATGAGACGGCTGATAAAGTTCATCGATTAATCCCGTTTATCCAGTTCTGCAGGAACTGACCAGGTATCCGGCAATGGCGGATACTGCTGCGGAGCAGCAACCCGTAATTGATATAAATAGGCGAGAAGTTCTGCCACTGCCCGATACAAGCTCACAGGAATTTCCTGCTCCAGTTCGACATGATGAAACAGGGCGCGAGCCAAAGGTGGCGCTTCGACAATAGGAATGTGGTGTTCGGCTGCAATTTCACGAATTTTTATGGCAACCAGATCGGCACCTTTGGCGAGTAACATGGGTGCACGTTGTTCCCCTTCTTTATAACGCAGGGCAACGGCATAGTGAGTTGGGTTGGTCACAATGACATCGGCTTTAGGAATGGCTGCCATCATTCGCCGGCGCGCCATTTCCCGCTGCATGGCGCGCACTTTGGATTTGATTTCAGGATTACCATCCGACTCTTTCATTTCATCCTTGATTTCCTGACGGGACATTTTCAACTTCTGATTCAGGGTCCAGATCTGGAAAGGGACGTCAAAAAGCACGATCAACAGTGTGGTGGCGGAGAGGGTCAAAAAAACCAGTCCGCTCATTCGCATCAGATGTAAAAGCGCATGATCGGGGGTTTCCGCTACCAGCCCGAACAGGGCATGACGCTGCGCCCAAAGCAGGGTCACCCCGAAGCCGCCAATCACCAGGGTTTTCAAAACCGCTTTAACCAGTTCCAGAGCACCATGTTTGGAGATGATTTTCTGGGCACCACTGATTGGGTCCAGCCTGGTAAAATCCGGTATTAAGGATTGGGTACTGAAAACCCAACCTCCGACCATCAGTCCCGCCGCCATAACCGCTACCAGCAAAATCAGGAAATAAGGCAAGGTCATCCAGGTAGCCATCATTAACATACGTGCAAAATGTCTGAGTAACTCACCGTTATCCGTCATTTCGGGAGTAGACAAATGCAGACCGGCATACAAAAAAGCAGAAAGATTTTGATAAATATGGTCCCCAAACACATAAAACAAACTCGCTGAAACCAGTAACAGCGCGCTGGTAGAAAGCTCCCGGGAGCGCGCTACCTGCCCTTTTTTGCGGGCGTCCTCCTGACGTTTCGGCGTCGCCGCTTCAGTGCGTTCCTGCGCGTTTTCTTCCGCCATCAGACGCCCCCCCCCTGCTCTGTGACCGAAACGTCATGGCTGTGCCGCCGTCAACATGGCTTTTCCGGCAAAAGTCATGGACATGCTCAACAAATGTTCGACCAGCATTTGCATGGCGGGCATGAATATATAAATGGCCAGCAGCCCGAGTCCCAGCAATAGCGGAAAGCCGATCACGAAAATATTCAGTTGGGGAGCGAGCTTGCCCAATATCCCCAGTGCAATATTGACCAGTATTAATGTACCCAATACCGGCGTGGAAATGGCCAGGCCCAAAGAAAATATCACGGCCCCTTCGCTGACCAGCAAATGCCAGGTTGAGGGGTTCAGGCTGAGGCTGGCGCTGACCGGCAACAAGGTAAAGCTGCGCATCAAGGTCGCGAGTACCAGCAATTGTCCATTCATCCCCATGAAAAGCAGCAGTACCAGCAAATTCAGAAAATTGGACAAGGTCGGGACCTGCACACCGGTAACAGGGTCGAAAAAGCTGCTGAACCCCAGGCCCATCTGCAAACTGATCACCGAACCCGAGAACTGGATCACACTGAAAATCAGGGTAACGGCAAAACCCAGTCCAAAACCAATCAATAATTGCTGAATCAGGAGAACCACCCCTTCGCCGCTCAGGAAATGCACGGCGGGCATGGCCGGCAAGGCCGGGGCAATAGCCACGCTGATCAGCAGCGCCAAGCCTACCCGAACCTGAACCGGTACTTGGGTCGCACTGAATACCGGCGCTGTGGACAGCAGGGCCAGCACCCGTACGAAAGGCCAGAAGACCAGACCGATCCAGTGCTCTAACTGCAGACTGGTAAAGTGAATCATTGATCAATGAGATGAGGAATATTATGAAAAAGCTGGATGGTATAATCCATCATCAAATGCAACATCCAGGGTCCGAGAATAACCATGACCAAGCCCATGGCAATCACCTTGGGCACAAAACTCAGGGTCATTTCGTTGATCTGCGTAGCCGCCTGGAAAATGCTGACCAGCACCCCGACCACCAGAGCAATACCCAAGAGCGGAGCAGAAAGCAGGAGCGTCGTCCAGATGGCACGTTGCCCCACATCAATAATACTTTCAGGAGTCATAATAGATTCTCCTCAATGTACAAAACTTTGTACCAGCGAGCCGATCACCAGATCCCAGCCATTGACCAGCACAAAAAGCATCAGTTTAAAAGGAAAAGAGATGGTGACGGGTGACAACATCATCATGCCCATGGACATCAGCACTGCTGCCACGACCAGATCAATGATGACAAAAGGAATAAAAATCAGAAAACCGATCTGAAACCCGGTTTTCAGTTCGGAAGTCACAAAAGCTGGAACAAGCAAAGTGATGGGCGTATCGGCAGGGGCCTGCAACTGCTTGTGTCCGGATAATTTGACAAAAAGTGCCAGGTCGTCGGGTCGGGTCTGGGAAAGCATAAAAGTCCGCAGGGGTCCTTCGGCACGAGACATGGCCTCAGTGAGATTAATCTGGTTTTTGCTTAATGGCTGCAGGGCCTGGGTATTAAGCTGCTGAAAAACCGGCGCCATCACAAAAAACGTCAAAAAAAGGGAAAGCCCGACAATAATTTGACTCGGAGGCATCTGGGTAGAACCAAGAGCTTGTTTGAGCAGGGATAACACAATGATGATGCGGGTAAATGCGGTCATCATCAGTAACATGGCTGGCAGGAAAACCAGCACGGTCATGAAAATCAGGGTTTGGATGCTGAGGCTGTACTCGGTAGCGCCCCCAGCCTGTGGCGTTGCGGTCAGGGCCGGGAGCCCTCCTGCCAGCGCAATCCCCGGCAGGAAAAAAACCATCAGTCCGGTGAAGAATCTCCTGAAGGTGGATGTTGATCGCCGGTTTTTACATTTCCCTTGGGGGCTGGGGTGTTTGGGCTCCATGTTCCTTGCTTGCGCCTCTCCATCGCAGTACGTAACCAGCTGGCAAAAGCCGTTGCTGAATTACTGGTCGTATCCGGCAGCGCTGTCTCCAGGGTATGCAACAGATGAATGCCTGTTGGTGTTACCCCGAGTAGCAATTGCTGCTCTCCGACCTGTACTAGCAAAAGACGTTCCCGCGTCCCCAAAGGCAGTGATGTCACTACTTTGAGCCCGGCAACCGGGTTATTCATTGCCCCCGGCTGGAAATGTTTGAGCATCCAGATCACCACAAAAAATATAGCCAATACAAACAACAAAGCTGCAAACAACTGCAATATGGACATCCATGAAAAGGGGCTGCCCGTGTCCATCACGGCGGGAGTACCTGCTTGGGCCAAGGGACTGAACCCGGACAATACCCAGAAGATCAGCCAAAATTTTGGCGTTTCAAAAAGGTGTTTCATCGCAATTTTTTTGCGCGCTCTGCAGGGCTGACAATGTCGGTCAAACGGATCCCGAATTTGTCATTCACCAGCACGACTTCGCCCTGGGCAATCAGATAACCGTTGACCAGAACATCCATGGGTTCACCAGCGAGCCTTTCCAACTCGACCACCGAACCTTGGGCAAGCTGCAACAAATTACGAATCTGAATTTTGGTTTTCCCCAATTCCACCGAAAGGGTTACTGGAATATCCAGTATCATGTCGAGATTTTGTGCCTGGGTTCCCGTCGTTCGGGAAGCTTGCAATTCCGGCATGGACACGGGTGTTGCTGTTTTAGCGGATGCGGCTGATGCAGCATCGTCCTGCTCTGCAGTGCCACCTGCCTCTCTGGAAACAGCTTCAGAAGGATTCTTGGCCGTTGTTTCTGCAGCCTCCTGTTCGCTCATTGCTGCTGCCCAATCGGCCATAATATCGTCTGCCTGAGCATTGTCCGCAGACTCTGTTGCAGACGCCGCCGGGGTTTTCTTTTCTTCAGCCATCTTCTAGTTCTCCATAGCGGCTATAGCTGCATGCCCGGCAATCATTTCCGGACATAAATGTTTTTCCAACTGCACAGCAATTTTTCCGTTAGAAACCCCATAGCGTCCGGAAAAAATCGGGATTCCATCCACCTGAGCAAAAACCTCCTCGGGCATTTCTACGGGAATAATGTCTCCATCACGGAGCGCCAATAATTGCCGAAGCGTCAGTTGCGTTTGCAGAAAGTTTATTTCCATTTCCAGGGAGGCCTCCTGCATTTCATCTTGCATGGATTGTACCCAGCGTCGATCTATTTCCGAACGGTCTGCCGTTGTTCCTGCGGTCAGTTGATCGCGAACCGGTTCCACCATGCCATAAGGCAGACAGATCTCAAACGTGCCACTACCCGATTCCAGTTCAACATTAAATGTACTGACAATAACCACTTCCGTAGGTGTAGCAATGCTGACAAATTGCGGGTTCACCTCGGAACGGGTTAGTTCCGGATTTAATTCGGTCACGGGTGTCCAGGCATTTTTAAAGTCTTTAAATGCCAGGTCCAGCAGTCGTTTAATAATTCTTTGTTCCAGAGGCGTGAACTCACGGCCCTCAATACGCGCATGAAAACGCCCATCTCCTCCGAAATAATTATCTACCACTGCAAAAATCAGTCGTGGATCAAAAACGAACAACGCGGATCCTCGCAAGGGTTTGATTTGCACAATATTGATATTACTGGGAACGACCAGTCTGCGTATAAATTCACTATATTTAATCAGGCGCACCGGACCCACAGAAATTTCAGCCGTACGGCGGAGAAAATTAAACAGACTGACCCGCCAGAGTCGTGCAAAACGTTCGTTGACCACCTCCAAGGTGGGCATTCGGCCACGCACAATCCGATCCTGATTCGCCAGATCATAGGGACGTACGCCGCCCGGATCAGGCTCAGGTTCTACTTGGGTTTCCACCTCACCATCTGACATACCCTTAAATAGGGCATCCACTTCATCCTGAGAAAGAATATCCTGTACCATGGCGTCACCGTATATGGAGTGTCAGGACAGTGCAAGATTCATGCAAAAGCATTGATCAGTCCCAAATGCACTCTGAGAATAGTGGAAGGCGCAGTACTCTCCAGCGGCTCTGTCATGGATTTGACAGTGCCTGTCGAGGCTGATCTGTTTTTGGAAAAAAACCGTCCACCGCCATCTGCACCCACATTGGCTTGACCAAGACTCATACCTGCAGCGGCAAAGCTTTGTTGCAACTGTGGGATGGCCGCACTGATGGCCTGCAGAACCTCCGGATGCGGCGATATAAAAGTCGCATTTGCCTGTCCATTAGCCTGAATATCCAAATGCACTTCCAGAGGACCTAAATGCGGCGGATTGAGTTGTAATGTTGCCTGCTGAATCCCCTGCCCCAACAGGAACTGAACCTGCTGCCCCAGAGCTTCACCCCACTGGGGATTGGCACCGACCGGAGTGGCCACAACCTGCACAGTAGGCGTAGATGCAGCGGGTGGTAACATAATCGTGCTGGCAAGTAACGGCGCTGCACTGTTACCTGCAAGACTGACTCCCGGATCAGAAACGGTCTTTAATAATTGCGTGGAGGGATCAGCCCAGGAATTACTGAAAGCACTTGATGCGACAGATTGCGGGCCGGTATTGGAACTCGCAGCGAATGCCTGGGCGAGATTCTGCAGAAAATGTCCGACAATTTGTGATGCTGCCCCATCTTGGATGGCCGAACGCGCTACTGAAGCAGTCAATTTTCCGTCCGTAACCGGGTGATCAGCATCTGCCACCTGTAAAAGGCCCACTTGGGAAGATCGGTGCAAAACGGAGTTGTCTGATACTTGTGCTGACTGATTCCCGGGCCCACCCATATGAGTAGCAGCGTCACTCTCTCCAGAAATGTTACCGGAAGAAAGCGTCTGACTGGAATCCGGCGGCATGACGACAGGTAACGGCGGCAGCAACCCGCTCGGCAAATTTTCTGTCATTACAATAGATGAATTGGCTGGTTGATCTTTCGATTTTTTAGGGTCACTGTCTTTGCTAACCGTTCCATTTTGATCTCTA
>NZ_JBYCKP010000298.1:0-5521 GCF_057473445.1 Acidithiobacillus sp. TH-A36
AACGCCCAGGACGCAACAGGGCAGGATCCAGCACATCCGGACGGTTGGTGGCAGCCACCACAATAATCCCTTCCGTACCTTCAAAACCATCCATCTCCACCAGCAACTGGTTGAGAGTCTGTTCGCGCTCATCATTACCGCCGCCAAGACCCGCGCCACGCTGGCGTCCAACCGCATCAATTTCGTCAATGAAAATGATGCAGGGTGCATGCTTTTTCGCCTGCTCGAACATGTCGCGAACCCGCGAGGCGCCGACGCCCACAAACATTTCCACAAAATCCGAGCCGGAAATGGAGAAGAACGGTACCCGGGCTTCACCGGCAATGGCGCGTGCCAACAAGGTTTTACCGGCACCCGGTGAACCCATCAACAGCACGCCCTTGGGAATCCGACCACCGAGACGCTGGAATTTTTGGGGATCGCGCAGGAAGTCGACAATTTCCGCCAGCTCTTCCTTGGCCTCTTCAACGCCCGCCACATCAGCGAAGGTGACCTTGTTGTTTTCTTCAGTCAGCATCCGGGCCTTGCTGCGCCCGAATGTCATGGCGCCTCGACCACCCGCACCACCGCCACCCATCTGGCGCATGAAGAAAATCCAGACACCAATCAGCAGCAGCATGGGGAACCAGGAAATCAGGATGGACAGCAAAATAGACTGCCCTGCCGGGGGTTTCACATTGATTTTTACGCCTGCAGCAAGCAACTGCGGCACCAGCTGGGTATCATTGGCCGGCGTGTAAACGCTGAACTTCTGCCCGGAACTGAGACTACCCGTTACATGATTGGCATCAATATTCACATCGGCTACTTGCCCTTGCTTGATGCTATTCACAAACGTCGAAAAGTCCATAGCCTGAGCGGGCGTCGAACTACTCGTATTGAGGTTCTGAAACACCAGCATCAGGATGACCCCTATGGCCACCCATAACAAAACGTTTTTTAAGACATTATTCATAAGTTACCCCCCGCAAGGGAGAATTTGATCCAGATTCAAGACTGACAGACGCTTTGATGTTAGCCCTCTGAAAAGCCACTGACAATAAGATTTTGTTCAACCCTGTGTTCCTCCCACCGTCAGATCGCGTATTTTGAGAGTAGGCTGACCGACGCCTACCGGCACACTCTGGCCATCCTTGCCACAAGTACCCACACCCGTATCTAACTGGAGGTCATTACCGATCATTTCAACCCTGGTCAGTACATCCGGACCGTTGCCAATCAGTGTCGCCCCTTTTATTGGCCGGGTTATTTTACCATTTTCAATGAGATAGGCTTCAGAAGCGGAAAACACAAACTTACCGTTGGTAATATCTACCTGCCCCCCGCCAAAGTTCACCGCATAAAGACCACGCCGGACACTGGCAATAATTTCCTGAGGATCCCGATCCCCCGCACGCATGTAGGTGTTGGTCATCCGGGGCATGGGGAGATGCGCGTAGGACTCGCGACGACCATTGCCGGTAGAACGGGTGCCGGTCAGGCGGGCGTTGAGCGTATCCTGCAAATAGCCCTTTAGGATGCCATCTTCAATGAGGGTGGTACACTGGGTTTCCGTACCTTCGTCATCGACATTCAGGCTGCCCCGGCGATTTTCGAGGGTACCGTCGTCCACCACGGTCACCCCAGGAGCAGCAACCCGCTCACCGACCCGACCACTGAAGGCACTGGTTCCCTTACGATTGAAATCACCTTCCAGGCCATGGCCAATGGCTTCATGCAGTAAAATGCCCGGCCAACCCGGCCCCAGCACCACATCCATACTCCCTGCCGGCGCCGCTTCAGCTTCCAGATTAATCAGCGCCTGACGCGCGGCTTCGCGGGCAAAATCATCGGCCATCTGGCCTTTCAGGAAGGTCTGGTAATCATAACGACCACCACCACCAGCGCTCCCCTGCTCGCGCCGTCCGCCCTGCTCGGCAATGGCCGAAACATGGAGACGCACCAAAGGACGGACGTCTGCCGCCATGGTGCCATCCAGCCGCGCCACCAGTACCGCCTCAAATTTGGCACTCAGACTGGCCATCACCTGAACAATGCGGGGGTCTACCGACCGCGCCACCTGCTCCACCCGCTCCAGCAGGGCGATTTTTTCTTCGTTGGGAATAGAAGCCAAAGGATCGGTTGGCTGATACAAGGACAGCCCATTGCGCCGCTGCCAGACCAGGCCCCGATTTTCACCCGGTTGATGGACAATGGCGCGCGCTGCATCAGCCGCTGTCAGCAGCGCCTCGACGCCAATTTCATCGGAGTAGGCCAAGCCCTGCCGCTCGCCCTGAATGGCGCGCACCCCTACCCCCTGTTCAATGGAATGACTCCCGTTTTTCACCACTCCTTCTTCGAGGCTGAAGCCTTCGCTGCGACTGTACTGAAAATACAGGTCGGCATCGTCCAGCGCCCGATGAGACAGTCGGCCAAACACTTTTTCCAGCTCCCCTTCACTGATTCCGCCGGGAGTAAACAAGGTGGCACGCGCTATATCGAGGGTTGAAGCAGTCATATCATCCTTCCTTGAGAGTCCATACCGTCAGTATGCGCCCAAGAGACCAGTTAGAACAAGTCCAAATTTTAATTTCTTTAGACGTGCTTTGTAACTCCCAAAAAAATCTTCGCAAAATGATTGCACTGGCTATCTTATCCACAACTTGCAAGCCATTTATCCACCCTTTCATCCACAATATGTAGTTGACAACAGCACCAGCAAGACTATATTTGGTGTGTGGGGCGTCTGGCAGGCAATTGTTTTCCGGGTGCCCATTGCGTGACATAAACGCTTTTTCCAGGCCCTTTACGCCCAGCTTCGGAGTCTCAACATGCCCAATCCCGCCGCTCAAACTGTTGTCAGCAATCCTGCATACGATCCATCAGAAGCCAGTCATTACAAGGTCATTCGCCGCAACAATGCGATGGTCACCTTTGATGCCAGCAAAATTCATATTGCCATGACCAAAGCCTTTCTGGCCGTGGAAGGTGGCGGCGGTGCCGCCAGCGCCCGGGTGCGCGACCTCGTCACGCGCCTGACCGGGCAGGTCATTGAGGCGCTGCAAAGACGCCAGCCGGGTGGTGGCACCTTTCACATCGAAGACATTCAGGATCAGGTAGAGCTGGCCTTGATGCGGGCGGGCGAACACGAAGTCGCACGTGCCTATGTGCTTTACCGCGAAGAGCGCGCCCGCGAACGCCGTCAACAGAGCATTTCAGCCCCGCAGGCGGACATACCGCAAATTCAGGTGAAATATCCAGACGGTACGCAGCGGGCGCTGGATCTGAAGCGTTTGCGGGCCGTCATTGAGGAAGCCTGCAGCGGCCTTGGCGAGGCTGTTTCCGTTGATACCCTGATGAACAACACCAGCAAAAATCTGTACGATGGCATCAGCGAAGATGAACTGTTTCAGGCTCCCATTTTGGCCAGCCGGGTCATGATCGAGCGCGACCCCGCCTATGCTTATGTTTCTGCGCGCCTGTTGCTGGACCGGGTACGCTGGGAAGTGTTGGGTGAAGCCGCCACCCAGACCGAAATGGCCGCACGCTATCCTGAATACTTCCGGGATTACCTGCAGACCGGCATTGCCCACGAACTGATTGATCCGCGCCTTGGTCAATATGATCTGGACCGTATTACGGCGGCCATCAAACCCGAACGCGATCTCAATTTCCAGTATCTGGGCCTGCAGATTCTTTATGATCGTTATTTCCTGCATGTCCGCGAACGCCACATTGAACTGCCCCAGTCTTTCTGGATGCGAGTGGCCATGGGTCTGGCTGTCAATGAAGTGGATCGTGAAGAACAGGCCATCGCCTTCTATGAAGTCCTGTCCAGCTTCGATTTTGTCAGTTCGACCCCCACTCTTTTCAACTCAGGAACCTTGCGGCCGCAATTGTCGAGCTGCTTCCTGACCACCGTGGGCGACGATCTGGACGATATTTACGAGGCCATCAAGGAAAACGCCCTGCTCTCCAAATTCAGCGGCGGCCTGGGTAATGACTGGACTCCCGTACGGGCTCTGGGTTCTTTCATCAAGGGCACCAATGGTAAATCCCAGGGAGTCGTGCCCTTCCTCAAGGTGGTCAATGACACCGCTGTTGCCGTCAACCAGGGCGGCAAGCGCAAGGGTGCAGTCTGCGCCTACCTCGAAACCTGGCACATGGACATCGAGGAATTTCTGGAACTGCGCAAAAACACCGGCGATGACCGGCGCCGCACCCATGACATGAACACCGCCAACTGGATTCCTGACCTGTTTATGGAGCGAGTGGAAAGTGGTACTGCCTGGACGCTGTTCAGCCCGAATGAAACGGCAGATCTGCATGATCTGACCGGCTCCGCTTTCCGGGAACGCTACGAACATTACGAGCGTATGGCCGATGCGGGTGAAATCGAACTGTACAAAAAAATCCCCGCCCTGCAGCTGTGGCGCAAAATGCTGACCATGCTGTTTGAAACCGGCCATCCCTGGATTACCTTCAAGGACCCCTGCAATTTGCGCAGCCCGCAGCAGCACGTGGGTGTCGTACATAGTTCCAATCTCTGCACGGAAATCACCCTCAACACCAACGACAAGGAAATTGCCGTTTGTAATCTGGGCTCCGTGAACCTGATTGCGCACCTGAAAAATACCGCAGGCACCGATCAATCCGCCCTGCGCACCGACAGCACGCCCGAAGATCTGCTGGAACTGCTAGACACCGACAAGCTCAGCCGGACCATCCGCACCGCCATGCGCATGCTCGACAATGTCATCGACATGAACTACTACGCCGTGGCCAAGGCGCGCAACAGCAATATGCGCCATCGTCCTGTGGGTCTGGGTCTGATGGGCTTTTCAGATGCCCTGCTGGAAATGCGGATACCCTATGCTTCGCCAGCGGCCGTCGCCTTTGCAGACATCAGTCAGGAAGTGATTTCCTACTACGCCATTGAGGCTTCTGCCGATCTGGCGCAGGAACGGGGCAGTTACCCGAGCTTTCAGGGTTCACTCTGGAGTCAGGGAGTGTTGCCCATCGACAGCATCGAACTGCTGGCCGCCAGCCGTGAACATGGCGTTGACGTAGACCGCAGCATTCGCCTCGACTGGAACGGGCTGCGGGACAAGGTTCGCAAAGGCATCCGTAACAGCAATTGTCTGGCTATCGCCCCCACGGCGACCATTTCCAACATTGTTGGCGTCAGCCAGGGGATTGAGCCTATTTATCAAAACCTTTACGTCAAATCCAACCTGTCCGGCGAATTTACGGTGGTAAACAGCTACCTGGTGCATGACCTCAAACGTCAGGGACTCTGGGACGAAGTCATGGTCAATGACCTCAAATACTTTGACGGATCAGTCTTGCCCGTGGACCGCATTCCTGCCGCCCTCAAGCCGCTTTATGCCAATGCCTTCGAAACCGATCCGGAATGGCTGGTCGAAGCCGCTGCCCGTCGTCAGAAATGGCTGGATCAGGCGCAGAGTCTGAACCTGTATTTTGGTCAGCCGTCCGGCAAGAAAATTGATGAAACCTACCGTCTGGCCTGGAAGCGCGGGCT
>NZ_JBYCKP010000299.1:0-1926 GCF_057473445.1 Acidithiobacillus sp. TH-A36
CATCAATATTGATTTCACTCATGTCATTGACAATCACTGCGACACGCCGGCCTTCCCGGTTGTGCAGGATATGGTTGAGGAGCGTGGTTTTGCCGGCGCCGAGAAAACCCGACAACACGGTGACGGGAAGGGGAGTGGTGGAGAGTTGAGACATGATAAATCCTCACAAGATTACTGAAATGGCATGCTGTAATATGCAACTAAGTTGCACATAACAACATGGGAATCCTGTGCAGGTCAAGTGAGGAGAACGCAACGCGCCCTCTTTTGTTGCCAAAGTCGCGGCAGGCCTCTGATTGATGAACTGAGCATAAACAACAAAAAAGCAGGGGGGTAATGCTTCGAATAATATTAAAGTCAGTAGTAAAGGCAGACTATAATTAAAACTGTAGTGAGCTGACTGAATTTCTATTTTGTTCCTGGTCTTGCAAGGAATAAGATTAACGATAATCGACATGGGAGATCGATCAATGGATATGCATTCAATGAGTATGCAGGCGATGACCAACAGCATGCATTATATTTCTGATGGGCAAACCGCTGCGGGGATCGTAGTGACGGGTTTGATTGCCTTTGCTTTTTTTGGGTTGGCTGCAGCGCTGTTCATGCGCGCTGCGCGCGCCGAGGCAAAAAAAGAAGCACAAGAGGCAAGCAAGCACTAAAAGCCATTATATATTTAGAAACCTGTTGCTGAGTTGCTTTATTGAGCTGTGCAGGGCAGTTGGCTGTCAGGCGCTGCCCCTAGTTTAATTTTCAAGCGTGCAAATGATAGTGCCAACCCAGTCGGATAATGGCGACGAAGGCGTTGGGGATGGTGTTCCCGGGTCCGTTGGCACCGGGGTTGACGATATATTGCAGGTCGGGTTGGATATAAAAATCCTTGAAAACGGGCTGTTTGAAGTTCACTTCCAGACTGGTTTCTGCAGCCCCCGTATTTGAACCGAATTGGCGTTGCCAGGCGCGGGCCATGCCCAGACTGAGGGTTGAGCCGGGTGAATCCGGAATGAAATGGCGCAGCCGCAATCCTGCGCCCATATAGGCATTCACTGGCGAAACAGCTGCGGCATTGGGGGCTCCGCCACCTTGCAGGAAGACTCCCCAGTTCATCTGATCGGCTTTCCAACGATACTCGGCGGTGCCGTAAAAACCGCCCTGACTGGTAGATGTACCGATGCCAATGTTTTGCGTGAGGTACGGCCCGTAAATGTGGTTGTAATAGCCTCCGGCCTTGAGCATCGCCGTGCCCGGACCAATGGGAATACTTTGGTCGACTTCACCATAATAAATCATTCCGTCACTGCCCCAGGGCGCACGGAAGGGATGGACGCCATCCGCACTAAATGCGCCTGCCATTAGCGTGGTATTGCCCCAGCTCGCTGCAGCCATGGCTCCGAGACTGGAGTAAGGATAAGTGGGCGTGAAGGGAATGTTGGCCGAAATGATGGGATAAATACCATAAGAGGCATTGAACAGTTCGCCTGCTACTCCGGTATCATCGAAATAATCGTTAGGATTGAGCAAGCCGAGGCGCAAGGTATAGTCGCCGAATTTTTGTCGATAATAAGCCTTATAAAGATGGGCCATGTGTTGATAGGGCGTAGTGAGATTGGAGACGCTCTGTAGATCACCAATGTACAAACTGTCGGGGTTGCTGCTGTCCGCAGCAAGGCCTTCGACTACAAAAAGACCTCCCTGCCACCAACCGGCCTTACCGGTATGCAGGGCTAGTCCGCCTTTCCAGAGCCCGGTTGCGGTGCTGCCGGTACTGATGCCACCACTCAGATTGGAAACGCCTTCTATCTGGCCATGCAAGACCAGGGAAATTCCTCGCCACCAGTTTTGGTGCGCTGCTTCGGGGATGGACTGACCCGTACTGGCACCCCAGGCGGGGGCAGTAGATGCGCAGAAAAAAATGCTACTCAAGAG
>NZ_JBYCKP010000300.1:0-3320 GCF_057473445.1 Acidithiobacillus sp. TH-A36
TCCCCATAAGAAGCGCCGTGACCCGATGGGTATGACCATAGGCGCGCTGCAGTGCTGCAGTCAGCGATGCCGGGAGCGCCAACCAGGGCCATAAATGACTGGGCGCATGACCCAGTGCTGCGGTTTTGTAAGCCATGATTCGGGGCAAATCAGACCAATCCATTGCCGTGAAAAATAAACTGATCAATACGGGCGGGAGGTAAATTACGCAACACCATGGCGGGGCGTCCGCGCCGAAACTCAGTGGGCATGCCCTGGCAGGAACTGCGGAAATGATAGGTGAACTGAATAAATACTGTGCCCTGCTGACTGACTGCTGGCAGTTGCTGAAAAATACGGGTGACGACTTCCCGGGGAATGGTGCGCAGCGGCAGGCTGGAAACAATAGCCCGGACCTTGCCACGATGGGCAATCATTTCCTGGAGTCGGGCAGCATCGCCTTCGATGACTTCCAGTTGCGGAAACTGGTGGCGCAGATGGCGGACCATCGTTGGCGCCTGTTCCACCAACACCAGATCACTGGCATCTATACCCCGGGCGAGCAGGGCCTTGGTGACCGGCCCCATGCCGGGTCCGAGTTCAATCACCAGTCCCGGCCCGTCCGGGACCATGGCGGCCATGCGTCTGGCGAGAAAAGGAGAGCTGGGCAGTACCGCGCCAATGGCTTGGGGGTCGCGTAAAAACTCGCGGGTAAAGTGCCAAGCCTGGGATACCGGCCCGGAAGATCTGGACATGGATTCTCTCCACCGGATAAAGGGCAATGCACGGATTTGCGCAGAACCCATATGAGAACGGTCGATACTCTAGCATGGGCAGCATGCGGAGCGAAACTGAGCGAAACGGGGCCCTTGTCAATCCGGGTTGCTGGCCCTATCATCATGACGAGGCCGCTTTTTTCCGGAAATGCATTGCAAAATCTGTTTATTAAAACCTACGGTTGTCAGATGAATGAATATGACTCCGAGCGCATGGCGGATCTGCTGGCGCAGAGTCATGGACTGAAATTGGTAGACGATCCCCAGCAGGCTGATGTGCTTTTGCTCAACACCTGTTCCATTCGCGAAAAAGCTGAAGACAAAGTATTCACCCAATTGGGATTCTGGCGTCCGTTCAAGGAAAAGCGCCCGGAAGTAATTATTGGCGTGGGAGGCTGTGTGGCCAGTCAGGAGGGCGCAAAATTGCGTCGTCGTGCCCCTTACGTCGATCTAGTGTTTGGTCCTCAGACCCTGCACCGTCTGCCCGATCTGCTCGATGCCTGTGTGGCTGAACGTCATCCTCAGGTGGATGTGGATTTTCCGGTACTCGAAAAATTTGACCGCCTGCCCCAGCGTCCCGGTCGCGATGGTGCCACGGCTTTCCTGACCATTCAGGAAGGTTGCGACAAGTTTTGTACTTTTTGTGTGGTGCCCCATACCCGGGGACGTGAATACAGTCGTCCCATGCCCGATATTATCCGTGAGGCACGCAGTCTGGTCGATCAGGGGGTGCGTGAAATCACCTTGTTGGGGCAGAACGTCAACGCGTATCGCGGCGCGACGGGCCTGATTGGTGAAGGCGGGCTTGCCGAATTGCTGGAAAGACTTTCCCGTATTCCGGGTTTACTGCGCCTGCGTTATACCACTTCTCATCCCAGTAATCTGGATGATGACCTGATTGCCGCTCACGGTTCCATCGAAAAACTGGCTCCGCACTTACATTTACCGGTGCAGAGCGGCTCAGACCGGATTTTGCGGCGTATGCACCGCAAGCATAGTGTCGGGCAATATCTGGAAAAAATTGCTCGCCTGCGGGCTGCACGTCCAGGCATACAAATTTCATCAGATTTCATCGTCGGATTTCCGGGTGAAACCGAGGCCGATTTTGCGGCCACCATGGACTTGATTGAGGCCGTGCGTTTCGACCAGTCTTACTCCTTCAAATACAGTCAGCGGCCCAATACCCCCGCCCTGAAACTCAAGGACAGTGTCCCTGAAGCCGAAAAAGATGCCCGTCTCGCCATTTTGCAGGGACGTATCAACGGGCTGGCCCAAGCCTACGCCCAGAGCCTGGTGGGGACACGTCAGGCGGTATTGATTACCGGCCCTTCGCGCCGTGATCCGCGTGAAGTGACCGGAAAAACCGCCTGCAACCGCTCGGTCAATCTGCCCGGCAACCCTGACTGGGCAGGACAAATGATGGATATAGAAATTACGGCCGCTTTGCCGAATAGTCTGCGTGGTCGTCTGACGCAGTCCAATCCTGCGGCACATCGTCTTGCCGTATAATCCCATGGAGCCTCCCAGTAAGAATCCCGCCGTCTGTCATGGTGATTTTATCGCTGAGCAGGCCAGCGCCGCTGACTTGTTGGAAATGGCTGGCGAACTGGACAACCATCTAAGACAACTGGAATCCCGGCTGGGTGTCGTCATTCTTCCGCGTGGGGAACGTTTCCATATTACCGGTCCACAAGCGGCGGTGCTGGCGGCAAAAACGGTTCTGGCTGAACTCTATGCTCAGGTAGTTCAGGGCCGGAAGCTCTCCAGTCACTGGGTGCATCAATGTATTCAGCGGGTTCAGGTGGAAGCCGAAGCGGAAACGCAGGAAGCGTCGGAACCCCCGGGGGTGCAAACCCTCAAAGGGACCATTCGGGGTCGAGGGTTGCGTCAACGCCGCTATCTGGATTCCATCCGGCATAATGACCTGACTTTTGGCATCGGTCCGGCCGGTACGGGAAAAACCTATCTGGCCGTCGCAGCGGCCGTCGAGCAGATCGAACGCAATCAGGTGCGCCGCCTGGTGTTGGTGCGTCCCGCTGTCGAAGCCGGTGAACGGCTGGGTTTCCTGCCCGGGTCTTTGAGTGAAAAAGTGGATCCCTATTTGCGCCCCCTCTACGACGCACTGCATGAAATGATTGGTTACGAGAAGGTGGCGAAACTTATTGAACGGCAAATTATTGAAGTGGCACCGCTGGCTTACATGCGCGGCCGGACGCTCAACGACGCCTTTATCATTCTCGACGAGGCTCAGAATACGACCCCGGAGCAGATGAAAATGTTTTTGACCCGCATGGGTTTCGGCGCAAAAGTGGTCGTCACTGGCGACGTCACCCAGATTGACCTTCCGCGCGGTCAGCTTTCCGGTCTGGTCCAGGTGCTGGATGTGCTGGACGCCATGCCGGGAGTGGAAATGGTCTTTTTTGAAAGTGCCGATGTGGTCCGGCATCCGCTCGTGGCCCGCATCATCCAGGCTTATGATCGCTTTGGAGAGAAACCTTGAGCGGGCTTTACCTGCGCCTGTCTGTGGATGATTCCGTGGATCTGGCTGCTATCCCTTCCCGCAAC
>NZ_JBYCKP010000301.1:0-6886 GCF_057473445.1 Acidithiobacillus sp. TH-A36
CAGGATGCCGGGCAGGTGACCGGGGACTCCGCCTAATCGCTGGAGTCAGGCAGCTTTTCGCCGATCAGTTCGTCTGCCTGTAATTGACGCGGATTGAGTTCTACCGGTTCCGAGACGGACAATTCCTTGTCATCTGCTATCGCCTTGAGGTCCCGAAACTTTCTGGCGGAGCTGAGAACACGACCTTCCAGTGAGCCGGTGGCCTTGTTATAGGCATCAACGGCCTGTCCCAGATTTTTCCCTACCCTGCTCCAGTGTCCGGCAAGCGTATGGAGACGATCATAAAGTTCTTTGCCAAGCTCGCTGATGGCTCTGGCATTTTCAGCCAGAGATTCCTGCCGCCATCCGTAGGAAACTGCGCGCAGCAGGGCAATGAGCGTAGTTGGGCTGGCAACAATGACCTTTTGTTCGACGCCAAATTCAATCAGCGCAGGATCGGCCTGGAGCGCCGCGCTGAAAAATACTTCTCCGGGGACAAAAAGCACCACGAATTCAGGGGTGGGCTGAAATTGTTCCCAATAGGACTTTTTGCCGAGTTGGGTCATGTGCGTGCGCAGTTCCTGGGCATGTTTGAGCAGGAACTGCTGACGTTTTTGCTCGTCCTCGCTTTCCATGGCTTCCAGGTAAGCGTTAAGGGGCGCCTTGGCATCTACAATCAGGCGTTTGCCTCCGGGCAATCGGACAACCAGATCGGGGCGTTGCTGCCCGGTTTCCGTCTGCACGCTTTCCTGTTCAGCAAAATCACAGTAGGCCAGCATTCCTGCCATTTCCACGACGCGTTTGAGCTGCATTTCGCCCCAGCGGCCTCGCGCGGCAGGTTGACGCAGTGCCTTTACCAAGGCTGCTGTTTCCTGATGCAGGCGGGGCAGATGGTCCTGAACGAGGCCACGCAGTTGTTCATTTAAAGCGCCATAAGCATCAATGCGCGTTTTTTCCATGGCATCCATGCGCTGGCCCACTTTTTCCATGGATTCACGAATGGGCTCGATGAGTTGTCCCACGGCTTTCTGGCGGCCATCCCAGTCAGTTTTGGCATTTTCTTGAAAGCGTTCGAGGTTTTCCCTGGCGAGATCCAGAAAAGATTGATTATTGCGGCGCAGGGCATCGGCAGAGAGGGACTGAAAAGTTTCAGTGAGGCGCTGCCGGGCTTCTTCCAGCAAAGTCAGTTTCTCATTACTGCGCAAGCGCTCCTGTTCCAGGCGTTCCTGCAGTTCTGCCTGCTGACCGCGTATCTGATTGAGATTATGCTGTAACTGATTGATTTCATCATGTGAATTTTTGAGTGCTTCATTCAGCAAGGGAATCTGCTGGTTTTCCGTCTCTGCCCGGACCCGGCTTTCATTTTGTTTCAGCAGCTCGGATTGTTGCGCCTGAATATGGGCACGCAGTTCGCTGATGACTTGTTCCTGACGTGCCTGGACAGCTGCTGCCTCGTCCTGCTGCCGACCTAAGTTTTGCCGACTCAAAAAAAACAGAATACCCAGGCCGAGCAGCAGCCCGACCAGGAAAACCAGAAAAAGCTCCCAGATCATATGACCCGTCCCATGCACATAAAGTGTCAGGAGCATACGGCAAGTACGCAGTAAAGGCGAAGGGACTCTCAGTGAGCGGGCTTCGCCAAAGTAATCACCTGATCAGGATTCCAGTTGGGAGGTACAACTGGGGCAACGCGTAGCCGCCAGGGGGATGGAGGAAAAGCAATAGGGGCAGCTTTTGGTGGAAACCGGTGCAGCAGGCTTGGGGTAGAGTTTGTTGATGACGCGGACAATGGAAAATATGACCAGAGCAATAATGAAAAAGCTGATCAGTGACATGATGAACAGGCCATAATTAAGGGTGACTGCGCCTGCTTTTTTCGCCGCAGCGAGGGTCAGGTAAGGCCCGGGAGTGCTGCCTTCTTTCAGAATGACGTACAAGTTGGAAAAATCGACCTTGTCGAGCAGCAGGCCAATGGGCGGCATGATGATGTCGCCTACCAAAGCGGTGACTATGGCAGAAAAAGCCGTACCAATAACAAAAGCGACGGCCAGATCGATCACATTTCCACGCTGCAGAAATGTTTTGAAGTCTCTTATAAAATCCTGGAACATGGTTTCTCCCTTATTGAGTTGTGGGTGGGTAAATCTTATAGTTAATTGTAATATAAGTATTTTCTACTGGTTTTTATCCTGCTTAATTCCTCCAGAGATGCCTATAGAGCTTCGCCTTAAAAAGTGGCCTGGGTCATTATTTATTGGCGCGTGCAAAACTGATTCACCTGCTTTTTCTCCTGATCCATTTGCTGATGTCCTGAGGCTTGGGTGCATGCAGCACCGCCATCTTCGCAGGTCATGGCCCAGCTTTGGGCCAAATCGAAAAAGTGTGCGGCATGCCCTGCGGGTTCCGCGTAGGGGCTGTGGGTGAATAAAGGATGCAGGGCATGAAAATATTGGCTTTCTTCGTTGGCCCATTGGGTAACCGCCTGCCAGCAGGCGGATTGGGCATTGATCGGCATTCGGGCGCAGCCGATGGCATTATTACGGGCGTGAAGGAGTGCCTGTTGCCAGTTGGGACAAAACTGCCGTTCTGCAGTAGCCCGTTGGCTGGCAATGGCTGCCAGGTGCTGTTCGGCCAGTTCAGCTTTTTGTTGCGCGAGTCGGGCGCTTTGGGTGGCGGCGCTGCTCGTTTGTTGGTTGGGCCCGGAGGGCGTTACAGTGGCGCAGCCGGCCAGGCTGGCAAGGACCAGTAATAACAGGATTTTTGCAGGCATTACGGACTCGCTATTCTACGGATAGTTGTTCGTTATATATCACAATTCGGTGATAATGCAGAACTTATCCATTCAGATGTCATACCGAAACAGGTCCACGCAGCCTACGGCGCGGACCAAAGTCGCTGCAAAACTTCCCGGCCAACTGCCGTTTTGAGGTTCATGGGTGATCCCCGGAAATCGCCGGGCTGCTCTGTGCCAGCTGGGGCTGGCGTCGCCAGCGTCTTTTCCAGTTTTCAAAAAGTACATAAAAAGCGGGAGTGATATAAAGGGTCAAAAATTGTGAAACAACAATGCCCCCGGCCACCGCAACACCCAGCGGAACCCGCGATTCTGCACCAGCGCCGATGCCGATGGCGATAGGCAAAATGCCCAATACCGCCGCAAGGTTGGTCATCATGATCGGGCGGAAACGGGTAATGCAGGCATCGACAATGGCATCTTCTGCACTGGCACCCTCGCGACGCCGATGGACGGCAAAATCCACCATGATAATGCCATTTTTCTTGACCAGACCCACGAGCATGATAATGCCCACAAAGCTGAACAGATCCAGTTCCTGATGAAATATCCACAAAGCCAGCAGCGCACCGAAACCTGCCAGTGGCAAGGCGGTCAGAATGGTCAACGGGTGGATGAAGTCTTCGTAGAGAATGGCCAGAATCGCATAAATCAGGGCGACCGTGGCAAGAAGCAGCAAGGGCAGTGTGTTCGTGGATTGAGAAAAGGCTGCTGCAGAGCCGCCAAACTCACCCTGCACGTTGGCGGGAAGAATTTGTGCGGCAGCTTTTTGCACCCGTTGGGTGGCCTCTCCCAGGGAGACACCGGGGGCCAGATTGAAGGAAATGGTGACACTGGGCAGGCCATCATAATGACTGATACTCAAGGGCCCTACGCCATAGGCAAAATGGGCAATGGCTGCCAGGGGGACCAGACCGGCAGTACCGGGAATGGTAATCGCTGAAAGGGCTCCCAGATTTTCCTGAAACTTTCTCTCCAGATCCAGAATGACCTCGTACTGGTTGGTGGAGGCATAAATGGTGCCGACCTGGGTGCCGCCGAAGGCAAAGTTGAGGGCCTGTTCAATACCCTGGGGCGTTACCCCGAGGGCCTGGGCACGTTGGTGCAGTACATGGACCTCGATTTCGGGATTGGCTAGCTGCAGATCACTATTGACGGCCTGGAGTCCCGGCACTTTGCGCAGGGCTTTTACCAATTGGGGGACTGTTTCGTTGAGACTGTCCTGATCTTCGCTCTGGAGAATGTATTGGTAGTGAGACTGCGACGACACCGGCCCCATCTGAATGGCAGGGGGTAACTGGAAGCTGGCCTCGACGCCATTGAAGCGACTGACTATCTGGCGCAACTGGGTGATGACCTGCTCTCCGGAAGCTCTTTGCCCCAGCGGTTTCAGACGGATAATCAGGCGTCCGGTATTGGCGGACCCGAAAGCGCCCGCTCCCTGTCCGGCACTGGACATGACTGCCTGTACGGCCTGGTTGTGCCCCACGGCCGTGGCGATGCGTTGCTGGGTATCTTCCAGTTGACTGAAGGAAATACCCTGAGGGTACTCCAGATTGCCCATGATCATGCCGCTGTCTTCGCTGGGAATAAACCCTTTAGGCAGAATGACGAACAGGCCGATCATGCCCAGCAGGCTGAGCAGCGCAGCCATATACACCCAGCCGCGATGCCGCAGGGTTGTGCGTAAACTGCGTCCATACCAGTTGCGTAGCCGCGAGAAACCCGACTCAAAGCGGCTGGGACTATGATGTTTTACCCGCAAATAACGGGCGCAGAGCATGGGGGTCAAAGTCAGCGAGACCAGTCCGGACATGAGGATGACGATGGCAATG
This sequence comes from Acidithiobacillus sp. TH-A36, assembly GCF_057473445.1. Lineage (NCBI taxonomy): Bacteria > Pseudomonadati > Pseudomonadota > Acidithiobacillia > Acidithiobacillales > Acidithiobacillaceae > Acidithiobacillus > Acidithiobacillus sp. TH-A36. The sequence goes on from NZ_JBYCKP010000301.1 coordinate 4,606, forward strand.
GTGACTCCAAACTCCCGAAACAGACGACCAATAATGCCGCCCATCACCAGAAAGGGCAGGAACACCACAGCCAGCGAAAGCGTCATGGAAATGACGGTAAAACCAATTTCCCGGCTGCCGGTAATGGCCGCCTGAAAAGGTTCTTCACCATTTTCTTCGTGGCGGGTAATATTTTCGAGCATGACCACGGCGTCATCCACCACAAATCCGACGGCCAAAGTCAGGGCCAGCAGCGTCAGGGTGTTCAGGGTGTAGCCCAGCTCGTAGATAATGGCGAAAGTGGCCAAAATGGAGGTTGGAATGGCTACTGCCCCAATCAGGGTGGGGCTTCCCCGGCGCAGGAACAGCCAGAGCACGCCCGCTACCAGCAGGGAAGCCAGAAGCAAGGTGATTTCCACTTCTTCCACGGCGGAGCGGATATAGTCCGCCTTGTCATAAACTACCGTCATTTTGGCCCCGCCGGGCAGGCTGGCAGCAAGCGTCGGCAGGCGCTTGCCGATAGCATCGGAAATGGCGACCGTATCGGCATCGGGCTGACGGACGACCGCCAGAATCAGGGCGCGCTGGTTGCCAATCCAGCTGGCAATCTGGTCATTATCCACCCCGTTGCGCACCTGGGCGATGGCGGAAAGGGGGACTACAGCGCCGTTGGCAAAAGTCACCGGCATGCTGGCGAAAGCCTGGGCGTCCTGTAACTGACCATGCACATTGACCGCGTAATTACGGACGGCGCCCAGAACCGTTCCCTGGGGTAAATTCACATTGTGATTGTTGATGGCCGTGCTGAGATCCTGCAGGGAAATACCATGCGCCTGCATGGCAAATGGATTGGCATGAATGCGTACGGCGTAATTCTGCTCACCAAATATTTGCACCTGTGCGACCCCGGGAATTCCGGAAATGGCTGGTACCACCTTATCTACTGCGTACGCATTGAGTTTGTAGATAGGCATGTTGGGTGCGGAAAGGGCGATGAATTCGATGGGCGCCGCAGAAGGATTCAGCTGTTTGACAAAAGGTAGACTGGTCATGCCGGGTGGCAACAGATGACTGGCCTGGGTGACGGCATTGGATACATTCTGGGTGGCTACGTCGATATTCTGGCTGAGATCAAACTGCAGAATGATGCGTGTGGAACCCTGATTATTCACGGAACTCATCGAAGACAGTCCGGGGATGGAAGAAAACTGTTTTTCGAGAGGCGTGGCGACGGCACTGGCCATGGTCTGAGGGCTGGCGCCAGGCAGGCTGGCCGAGACCATGACGGTTGGGAAATCGACGCTGGGCAGGAGGGCGACTGGCAGATTGGTAAAGGCAAAAATGCCGTAAATCACCAGCCCGAGGATGATGATGACGGTCATCACCGGGCGCCGGATGAATAACGCGGAGAAATTCACGAGGGGCTACCTTGATGGTGCTGCTTGGCAGGGTGCCCGGCCTCACCTGTTTGTACGGCAGCACCGGGATAAAGTCGGGCCGGGAGCGGGAAAATGACCCGGGTATGGGTCGTAATGCCGCTGATCACGGCCTTCGCTCCCGTTTCCCAGAGAACCTGAATGGCCTTGTCCGTTGCTTTGCCCTGTTCGACGGTATAAACGAAAGGACCGGAACTGCCCTGCTGCACAGCTCCTACGGGCAGTACCAGAGCATTAGCGATGTGCTGGACCGGCATTTGCACCAGCACGTACTGACCCGGCCAGAGTTTATGGTTGGTATTGGGGACCGTGACCTGCAGGCTGACCGTGGCGGTGCTGGCACTGACGGTATTATCAATAAAAGTCAGCTTGCCTTGAGCCAGAAGAGTCCCGCCTTTTTCGTCCTGGATGGGCAGATTGGTGTTTTGGGTTTGTGCCTGTCTGGCGGCCCCCAGTTGTGCTTGAGGAACACTGAAGTTGACGGTGATGGGGTTGATTTCATTGATGGTGGTTAACTGGGTTTGATTGGCGACCACCAGATTGCCCGCCTTGACCAGTGCCAGTCCGATGCGCCCGGTGATAGGGGCGATGATGTGCGTGTAAGACAGATTTATTTGCGCCTGCTGCACAGCAGCCTGATCCTCGGCCACCTGAGCCGCCGCCGCCTGTGCCTGGGAAACCGCCTGGTCAAAGCTCTGGCGGGTAATAAAGTCCTTTTCGGCCAGGGGCCGATCCTGATTGACCAAGTTACGGTTGTAGCGGGCAGTAGCCTGATCGGCAGCCAGTTTGGCCTGAGCCTGGGCAAGCGCCGCCCGGGTCTGGGCCGGATCAATGGTAAACAGGGTTTGACCCTTGCTGACCATGGC
>NZ_JBYCKP010000302.1:0-1439 GCF_057473445.1 Acidithiobacillus sp. TH-A36
CGTATTGGCCGCATCGTCATCCTGTATCGGCTCCGGCCTGCTGCAAAAATGCCCAACAAACGACGCTGAAGTGGCTTGGCAGGTGGCTTCCCGCTCGTTAGACTGGTTCTTGATTATCCTAGTGGCTCAACGCCCGGAGTAAGATCATGGCAGAAAACGCCCCCACAGACATTCGGATCACCGTAGAAACCCGATATATTCCCGAACAATCCAGCCCCGAGCAGGCGCATTATGCTTTTGCCTACCAGATCACCATCGAAAACCACGGCCCGCAAACCGCACAGCTGCTCAACCGCCACTGGATTATTACCGACGCCGAAGGTCATATCCAGGAAGCCAAAGGTCCCGGCGTAGTCGGCGAACAGCCCACACTGCAGCCTGGACAACGCTTTCGCTATTCCAGTGGCTCGGTTCTGTCTACCGCTGTAGGCAGCATGCACGGCAGTTACGAATGGATCACTGCAGACGGGGAAATCTTCGAAAGCCCCATTCCTGCATTTCGTCTGGCCGTCGCTACGGTATTTCATTGAGCCGCAGCAGCCTGCAACGCGCCTACGGCATCTGGGCGCCCATTTACGATCAGGCAGTACGCGGTTTTTCCGAACCTTTACGACAGCGCAGCCTCCGCCAAATCCCCCAGAATGCGTCCTGTCAGATTTTAATTGATGGCATTGGCACCGGGCTGGACATTCCCTTTTTGCCAAATCACTGTACCGCCATTGGCATTGACCTGACCCACGCCATGCTGCGCCGCGCGCAAAATCTGCCAAGCACCATCCCATTGGTTCAGGCCGACGCCGAAGTACTGCCCTTTGCCAATGCGACCTTCGATTTTGTGGTGATGCATCTGATTCTGGCGGTGGTCCCCAATGCCGGCAAAGCGTTGGCAGAAGCCAGCCGGGTTCTCAAACCCGGGGGCCGGATTTTGCTACTCGACAAATTTTTACGCCCCGGCCAAAAAGCATGGATAAGACGTGCGTTGGGTCGGGTAGCGGGTGCCGTCGCTACCCATACCGATCTGACCTTTGAGGAGATTCTGGCAGAGCGCCCGGAATTACACTGTATGCGTGACGAACCGGGTGCCATGGGCGGCTGGTTCCGCCTCATCACGCTGGAAAAGACCGCATAAAATATCAGGCCCGGTAAGCGTTGCCGCTTCCGGGCCTGCAGTGTCAGCCACCAAACACAGCGTGTTAAGGGGGCAAGGTTCTCTTAACTTAAAAACGACAGTTGCCGTGGGTGCTTTGCAGCGTGTTTCGAGCCGTTGTTGTTCCTGGCGAAATCCGGCGCCCGTCAGGAAAGCTGTCTGAGCCCGTAGGGCGAGTTCTTTCCTGACATCAGGATGAGCCTTGTAACAACAGGCGAGTAACATAAAAAAGCACCCACGGCAACTGCCGTTTTTAGGACTTAACCGTTTCCGGCACCGCCACGTGACGCTT
>NZ_JBYCKP010000303.1:0-1323 GCF_057473445.1 Acidithiobacillus sp. TH-A36
TTGAGCACCATGGCGGTCAAATGCCCGGCAGTACGCATTTTTACGACTTCTTCAGGGGTTTTGATGTTGCCCTGAGGGGGGTTTTTTCGACGTTGTAACATGAAATTCTCCTGGGGCGACTCAAAGCGGCTAAAAAAGTAGCTGCTCTGCCGCATCAATGACTATTTTATCAGGACTGACCCGGGTTCGGTAGGCCAGTATTTCCACACCCGCCCTGCGCGCTTCCCGGAGCGCCTGTCCATAAGCCGGGTCCACTTGGTCGGCCGGGGCAAAACCCTGACCATCTTCGCGGCCAATCAAAAAAAACATGACGGCGCGCCCACCGTTGGCTACGACCTCGCGGAGTGCATGCAGGTGGCGCAGGGCGCGGGTGCTGACCGCATCGGGAAAACGGATGACGCCATCAGGGTTGAGCAGGGTGCAGGATTTGACTTCGACATAGCAGGGTGGACGCTGGGGATTCTGCAAGAGGATATCTACCCGTTCATGGCTGCCATAGGGCACTTCGCGCCGCAGTTCGTCATAATTCTGCAGGGCGGGAATCTGCCCGTTGACAATGGCTTCGGCCACAATGTGATTGGGGCGTTGGGTATTGATGCATACCCAGCTGCTGCCACTCCAGTAAAGCTCCCAGGTCCAGGCCAGTTTGCGTTTGAGGTTGTTGCTGTGGGAAATGAGAATGGTTTGTCCGGGTTCTGCACAACTGCGCATGCTTCCAGAGTTGGGGCAATGTATGGTGATTTGCTCGCCGGTTTCGAGTTCGCAGTCCGCCAGGAAACGTTTGTAACGACGAATCAGGGTGGCGGGGACCAGTTCCGGTAAATTCATCGTTGCGCCGACAGCCGTCCTGACGGCGCAGGCCAAAGTCGCAGAAAAGCCTCCAGAACAACTATCGGGTCAATATTCATAGGGGCAGCGTAACGCTTGTAGCCGGTGGATGCCAGAATGGTGTCTTGCCCCGTGCCTCCGCCAGCGCCCAGTTGCGCCACTGTTCAGCGGATGCGCCGTGGAGTTCGGCGGGGGTGTCCCATCCCAGCAGGCCCAGGGTTGTTTCCCAGCCTCGTCCGGGGTTTCCTGTCCAGGCTGGGCTTTGACTGCTTTTGGAAAGCTTGCTGCCATCAGCATTGCAGAGGAGTGGCAGGTGCCCATATGCTGTCCGGGGCAGGTGCAGGAGGCTTTGCAAATAGCGCTGGACTCCGGTAAACGTGCGTAAGTCGCCACCACGAATGACCTCGCTCACGCCCTGTGCGCCGTCATCGACCACGCAAGCCAGTAGATAAGCAAAATAATTATCGGCGCGGAGCAGAACGGGATCCCCCTGTT
>NZ_JBYCKP010000304.1:0-24934 GCF_057473445.1 Acidithiobacillus sp. TH-A36
CAGCGCGGCGGGTTCGATCTGATAAACCGCCTTCGGACTGTTCACCGGGCGGTCGGGCTTGTCCGGGTTGTAGAGGGCCACGCCAGCATCGCAAAACGGGGGTGTAAGCCCAAACCCTCGAAAATTTTGTCTGCCCTCGTAACCCGACCACGGGGCTACAGATGGCCCCCAATCAGACCTTCGGCGTCGGCTGAAGCCCCCGCTTGTTGATATAGGTATTCAGAGCGATGTGGCTGGTTTGGCCCAGGAGCGTGGCGATCTTGCGCACCGACAGTCCATAACCCAGCAGATCCTTGATCCGCTCCACATCCTTGTCGAACTTACTCTTCTGCAGCGTGCCCTTGGGCTTCCCAAGCTGTTTGCCCTGTGCCTTCTTGGCCGCCAGCGCTTCCTTTGTGCGCATGCCAATCAGATCCCGCTCCAGTTCGGCAAACAGCGAGAACAGGGTGAGGACAATCTTGGAGTTCATGTCCTGCTGGGAGATATCGAGGTTCTGCTTGATGGTGATCACGCGGATATTGCGCTTCGCCAGGGCATTCACCAGTGAGATCACTTCGGCCGTGCTGCGGCCCAGCCGGCTTAGCTCGGTCACGATGAGGGTGTCCGTTTCGCCCAGCATCTGGACCAGATCGTCGATACGCCGCTGCTTGCTGGTCTTGCGCGATGAGACTGTGACTTCCATAAAGTCGTCGACGCGCAGCTCCCGTTTCCGGGCAAACTCCAGTATCTCCAGCTTCTGGTGACTCAGGTCCTGCTTGTCGGTGGATGCGCGCAAATAGGCGACAATTTTACCCATGAAAACAGCCTCGTTGTGTCTTAACATCAATTAGGCCGTAAAGTAATACGTCTTGTATGTATTTTTCAATCTATTTCACATGCTTGCCGTGGTGCTATATTAACGCTCGTTTTGGCATATACAGAATGTATAGTAAAAATGACAGAAAACAACAAAAGACTGACCATATTATCCGACGCGGAACGATTCGCCCTATACGGGCTCCCCGACTTCGATGACGGTCAGCGGCAGCAGTACCTCAGCTTCAGCGAATGCGAACTCGGGCTTGTGATGAGTCGGCAAAGTCTTCATGCCCAGGTCCATTGCGCCTTGCAGATCGGGTATTTCAAAGCCAAATATGCCTTCTTCTCGTTTTTCTGGGAAGAAACGGAAGAGGACTGCGCCTTTATCCTGACCCGCTACTTCCATGGTCAGGCGTTTGCTCCGCAGCCAGTGACCGAGTACGAGCATTATGTGCAGCGCACCGCGATCTTGGGCCTATTCGACTATCGTCCGTGGTCTGCTGAATTTCTGCTGTTGCTGGCCGAGCGTGCGGCGCAAGTCGTACATCGCGACGTCACCCCCGGCTTTATTGTCGCCGAACTGGTTGCCTTTCTCCACGAACAGAAGATTGTCAGACCGGGACACACGACCCTGCAGACACTCATCAGCGACACACTGACTACAGAGCGCAATCGCCTGAGTGACCTATTGGACAATTTGCTGGATGAACCTGCCAAGGAGGCGTTGCAGCAACTCCTGGTGCACGATGACACTTTGTTGGGATTGGCCGCCCTAAAGCAGGATGCCAAGGATTTTGGCTACCGCCAGATGGTGTCGGAGCGGAAGAAGCGCACCTTGCTGGAACCTCTTTATCAGACGGCGAAAGCGATGTTGCCCATCCTGTCAATTTCTCGGCAAAACCTGAATTACTACGCGAGCCTTGCCAATTTTTACACGATTTATGATTTGCGCCGTCTGCGCCCGAAACAAACCTACCTGTACCTACTGTGCTTCGCATGGCAGCGCTACCGCCAGCTTACCGACAACCTGATGGATGCGATGGACTACCACATGAAGCAACTTGAGGACGAAACTAAAATCCGGGCGAAAAAGCGATTCTTTCTACTACAGTCCACCAGGCGACAGGAGTCGCCTGGTGTTGGCCGTTTGCTGCTGATGTATGTTGACGACAACCTGGCTGATACCACGCCCTTCGGTTCAATCCGCGAGAGCGCCTTTACCATCATGCCCAAAGACGAATTGCGTCTCACTGGCCAGCGCTTGTGCGGGGCACCGGTAAATAAACTGGAATTGCGCTGGCAGATCGTGGAAGAGCTGGCGGAACGTGCCCGACACCACCTGCGCTCACTGTACGTGACGCTCAATTTTTCCAGCACAGTGCCAGACAACCCGTGGCTGGTGGCACTGGGTTGGATGAAGGGGGTTTTCTCCAAACAACAGCGACTGGCGCAGCGACCACTTAGCGAATGCCCGGCAGCAACGATTCCCAAACGCCTGCGCCCCTATCTGCTCGAATTTGATGTGAAAGGCAATGCATCAGGCGTTCGTGCTGATCGCTACGAGTTTTGGGTGTACCGGCAAATTAGGAAACGCTGCAAGTCAGGCGAAGTCTACCTGGACGACAGCGTCCAGCACCGCAGCCTCAGCGATGAACTGGTTTCCCTGGAGGAAAAAGCGGCCGCCCTCGGCCAACTGGATATTCCCTGGCTGCGGCAGCCCATTGAGACCCAGATCAATGCCTTGACGGAGGAACTGCACCGCCTGTGGCTGGCGTTCGACAAAGACCTGCGCCAGGGAAAACTGAAAAATCTGGAGTATGACAGCCAGACCAAGACGCTGGTCTGGCGGCGGCCCAAGGTCGGAGACGACGAAGCGAAACAGGATGCTTTTTACGGCAAGCTGTCGTTTCGCGATATCGCCGATGTTCTTCGATTTGTTAATGAGCAATGCCATTTTCTGTCGGCACTAACGCCGCTGCAGCCGCGCTACGCCAAGCAGGTTGCCGATACCGACAGCCTGATGGCAGTCATCATGGCCCAGGCAATGAATCATGGCAATCTCACCATGGCGCAGACCAGCGATATTCCCTATCACGTTCTGGATGCGACGTATCTGCAGTACCTGCGGCTGGCCAGCTTGCAGGCGGCCAATGATGTCATCAGCAATGCCACCGCAGACCTTGCCATTTTTCCACACTATTCCTTTGGCTTGGAGGCGCTCTACGGTAGCGTCGATGGACAGAAATTCGGGGTCGAACGGCCGACGGTGAAAGCGCGGTTTTCCCGCAAATATTTCGGCCGGGGCAAAGGTGTCGTCGCCTACACCCTGCTGTGCAACCATGTTCCGCTTCAGGGCTGGCTGATCGGCGCGCACGAGCTTGAGGGCCACCATGTTTTCGATCTCTGGTACCACAACACCTCGGATATCGTACCGACGGTGATCACCGGCGACATGCACAGCATTAACAAGGCTAATTTTGCCATCCTGCATTGCTTCGGCTTGCGTTTCGAACCGCGCCTCACCAGGCTTCACGAACAGATACAGCAAATCTACTGCGCCGGTGATCCCGCGCGGTACGAAAAATTCCTTATCCAGCCGACTGGGCAGATTGACCTTCAAGCCGTCATCAACGAGAAATCCAACATCGACCAGATCGTGGCGACCCTGGGTCTCAAGGAGATGAGCCAGGGCACATTAATCCGGAAACTATGCACCTACACGCAGCCAAATCCGACACGCTATGCGCTATTCGAGTTTGACAAGTTGATCCGCAGTACCTACACCTTGCGCTACGCCCGCGATCCCCAGTTACAGCGCAACATCCACCGCTCCCAGAACCGAATCGAGTCCTACCACCAGATGCGCTCGGCGATAGCCCAAGTCGGAGGCAAGAAGGAACTGACTGGCAGGACGGATATCGAGGTTGAAATAAGCAACCAGTGCGCCCGGCTGGTTGCCAACGCGATTATCTATTACAACTCCGCCATCCTGTCACGGCTACTCGCCAAGTATGGAGCCAACCCAAGCCACAGAGTCCTGTCCCTGATCAAGAAGATATCGCCCGTGGCATGGCGGCACATCCACATGGGCGGCCACTACACGTTCCGGGGCGAGGGCAAGGCGGTCGATCTCGATGCGTTGGTGGCCGATTTGCTCTTGGAATAGGGAATTACGAGGCCAAACAAAATTTTCGAGGGTTTGGGCTTACACCCCCTTAATGAAGTCATCTTCTTCTGCTGGATGCGATATTTTCTCCGCGTGAAATCCATACTCATTTCTCAGGCAAAAAATAGCCTTGTCAATTTTTTGCCTGGGCAACTTTACGTCGTGCAAAGAATCATCATGCGCCCATATAAAATCCAGATCCTCACTGATTCTATGCCCTATTCTCAACGACAGCGCGGTTCCACCCACAAGAACAAACCCAGATAAATTTTCACTTGCTGCCGAGCCGTATAGAATTGACCACAATTTACGGGTATTTTCTGGTAGGGAGTCATCATTCAAAACGTCCATTTTTCGCCCTCCCGATCAACATTGCCAGAAAGTCTCGTTTCCACTGAGGCAGGTTGTCCGATTCTTCAGAGAGGTACTCCATGTACGCGGATTCCAGTGGTAGGGCACCAAACAACCGTGCTGCTGATAGAACAATCGTCCAGCTTTCACTCATGAGCGCCTTTCGTAAAAGCACTGCATCATCTGCATTCGGGTTCGACCAGGCAAGGCGAACACGGTACCGATCCCGCCATTCCTGCTTGGTCAGTGGCGGAACATATGGTTCAGCGGGCGCAGGGGGGTACAGCGCATCCCGTTTATACCGGTAAAAGCGGTTTCTCAGATCATTATCCATATCCCTTTTTTAGAAGCTCCTTGTATGTTTTCATACCGTTGGGCTTCAAACCCCTCACCGCATCCGCCGAACACTGGCCCTGATGTTGGTATTGCCCGACGAGTTTGCAGCCGGATCATCATTAGCCTGCGTTATGGTATTTCCAGCTACCATCTTATTCTGCGCATCGTTGTTTGCTTCCCACTTGTTCAAGACATTGGTGACCATGGAAAATACAGAGGACATAGGCCAGTCCCTGCTAGATTCCAGCGTGGCCCTCAAACTGCCGACCAGGTCTTTCTCATCCTGTGAACCCCGCACGATCAGACCAATATCCATAGCATTAGCGGCCTTTAATGTCGTGTGCAACGCATGATCCTGTATCTGGGCGTACTTTCTACTCAAGTCCTGATCTTGGCTCATCATGGATAACAACGCACGTTCTTTGGGTATGCCGTAAATATCTGCATCGTTGCAAGCCTTTTGGACTTGCGGGAGGGCATTAAATGCGGACGCTTCACGAGCTACATGCTCTGCCTGTTGGTTGATAGTGCCCGCTGGTTGGTGCGCCGTAACTGCGGCAGAGGAGGCGAGGCCTGCAGATAATTGCCGGTATGCCTGGGCCTTTTCCATGAACTCGGTGCCCAATGAGCGATTCAGATTATCCGCAGAGGGTATAATCATGCTTTTCTGCGCCATTTCTTCGGCATAATCGGCAAGTTGTTGATAATATTTTTGACGCAGGAGAGGGTTTGAAATGCTGTTGATGTTTATCTCCGCTCGATCCAGAGACTCTAAGGAATCATGGGCTCTGCTCTGAATGTTTTTTATGGCAACTGCCAGCTTGTTAGTGGTTTGATCGGAAAACACATGCCGCGCAATAAAATCGCTGTTGCGGGGATTTTGTTGGTTAGCCATCTCAAATATTTTTTTAGTCGCCCCAAACTGTGAGGCAATATCCATCATCTCACTAAACTGTAATGCGTTAGCCATCTGTTTTTGCATTATGCTTCGTTTTGCCGCGTCATCCTCTGTCATACTGGGGTTTATGAGATTGTACTTCGCGCTGCCTGTAACCCGTTTCATAGCGCGATTATCTAAGGCATTATTTGCCGTCACCGCGTTAAGATAATGTGTTATATTCATATAGTTTGCAGCTATTGGTAGGCCAATGATTTCAAGCCCCAAGGCAGCAGACAAACCAACAGCGCCTACCGGATTCATTATTGCAGCTATTCCAACCAATGCAGTTGCACCTTTGGTTACGCCATCAAAGTAGGTCAAAATATTATTCCGCGTCCGCACGTTGTCGCCAACTGTTCCCCAATACACAATACGGTCAACCTCATGTTTCCAGGCGTTCTTTATACTATCCACGGGATGTTTCAGCTTATCCAGCGCACGACCCGCATATCCAGAGAACTTTTCGGCCAGTGTCGTCATTTAATGAACCTCTGCAAATGTTTCTGGGTGGATGCCCATGGAATGTAACATGGCGGTAACCTCATCTATCTGTTCACGAATGGTGGGCAGCGCTGTTGTTAGCGTCTCCAGGAGGGGCATATCGTTCTGGGCACGCGGTAAATCCACCATCAGTCCGTCCAGGATCTCCCGGGCACTCACCGCCCACATTGTCATCTCACAAGCCGTATTCTGTGAGTCTATATCCTGCTTTGGATCATTCATGGCAATTCTAAAGTAGGTTTCGATGCTGCTGACTTCAGACAGCATGGATCGGGTTTGCTCTAAGGCTTGCATGGGATGTTCTCCGATGAAATAAAAGGTATTGAAAGGTCATGGTTTAAGCGTTTTCGGTCGTGACCCATTGCCGCTGCTATTTTGTTGCGGTGCAATTATCAGGTCATTCCAGTCTCCACCGAATCCCGGCTGCACGCCCTGGTGCATGCGGGGGTAACGAATGTGGACTGCCACTTCTGGACGATCTATCGCCATTCTTGCTTTAAGTGTTTCTGCACCATGCCGCCCGGCAGGATCGTCATCAGCGAACACAAACAAGGTTTGTACGGTCGGTGGGGGGGCATAGTGTATGAGTTTTCCAGAGTCGATAGCACTTTCACAGGGCAGATCATTCAGAATGGCGGCGGAAAAGGCCGTCTCGAGGCCCTCAGAGACGCCTAATCTGCCATTCATGGGCTGATACAGTGCAATTCGGTACTTGTGGTCATTTACAGGAGTCATGAGCTTACGGACATCGAGTGTCTCAGCGGGGTCGTTAGGGTCCGGTAACGCCAGTTTTTTTCCATCGGGCGATACATAGGTCCGGTGCAACGTAATCACGTCCCCTGACAGGGACCGACACACGCCGATCAAGGCCGGATAATTGCCGAGATTCTGACTGCGTGCAGTCTTGCTGGCCTTGTAAAAATAGGGTAGCCCTGGATGTGCCAGAATATCCTGCGCCGCTTTCAGGTAACGCTCTCCAATCCCGCGCGTTTGCGTCAGGTATTTCCATACGGCTGGCACCTGATCTATCGGGCGGCACCCTGATAACGTACTGTCGAGAGACTTCTTTGCCCGGGCTTTCTTTTCTTGCGCTTCTTGTTCTTCCTGAAGCAACCGGGTGACTTTGGTATGCCTGTGCTCTATTTGCGCGGAAAGCGTCGGGACCACATCCTGCGACCGTTGAGGATCAATGCCGAGTACATCCGCTACGCGCCGTGCAGACTCCATGAAATTCCATCCATGGACGTGATTCAACAGTCGGAAACCATCTCCGGCAATCGGTTCTCCGCCACCTGCTGAACAGATAAATGTCCCCCGTCCGTTTTTGTCGTCGAAGCGGAAACGATCCGATCCACCACATCCGGGACAAGCGCAGTGCTTGTTGTGCGCGGCCGGCACTTCGATACCCAGCGCACCCAGAATCTCCCGCCAATGACCTTGTGCGGAATCTTTCGTTTCATCGACCCAGGTGCGCTGTTGCATAACGATCTCCTTGAATCAGGGCTTTTTGATGCGTTGGCTGCGAATGGCTTTATTCGTACCGGCTGTGCTTACAGAATTACTCACCGTCTGGCACTGCTGCAGTGCTTCACACTTCTCCATAAGGTTATGGATGTCCGACCAGATGGATTTGTCTGATGCATCCGATTGGGGCAGCATCCGGGTTTCCGGTTCAAACTGCTTGGCCAGGTCCAGAAACCGATCCACCCGATGATCTCTTTTCGCCGGCTCATCTAGCTGTGCCAACGCTTGATAAGCCGATTCCAGATGATTCCGGGCGGTACAGGCGGTGTCGCACAGCTTTTCAATGATCCGGGCCTGTTCCGGCTCGTGATTGATCGCATTCCGGGCATAAGCAACGGCTTGGGAGACTTCACCGAGTTGGTCGCAGGTCTGGTAAAAGGCTGTCATTTTTTTTACCTTGCGGGCCACTTTCAGGAGATCCAGACATTCATTGACCTGGTACAAATGACTTGTAAATGTTCCGCCCTCATTGGCACCCTGTTTCGATGTTGGCACTTCATGGGACGCTATGGAGTTTTTTGATCCCCGCTTTGGCATCCCCATCAGGAGCTTATCCGCAAAAGATTGGAAGCTCCCCACCACAGCATCAAAGGCAGGAATATCGCCATAAATCATGATCTGGCAAAATCGCTCATACCGTGCGCGGATGTCTGGGTCTGCCAGATGGGTGATTTCATCTTGAAGCACCGCATACGGATGATCTTTGAATGCCGGGAACTGGTTGCCGTAGGTTTCCCGGTCTCGTTCAACGGTACCCGCAAACAAAGGAGCCACTACGCCGGAGAGATCGCCCTTGGCCTGCAGAATACAATGTACATCATACAGGTGCCGTACCAGTCGATCATCGTAGTCACCACGACCACATCCAGCCCTGTTCGCTGCCGTGCGTCGCAGGTAGCCCACCACCTTATCGGACAGCGTGTCTTCAAGGCTGACTACTGGGACCATAGGGAGTGTGGTATCTATCGGACGATCCAGAACACGATCCAGAATCGTTCGTAAGGGCTTTAGTTCGACGTTAGCCACGGGTTCAAAGGCGGTAATTTCCAGTTTGATTTGCGGTCGTAACGCTTCTGATCGCGCAAATTTCGGGGCATATCCAAAATTACCCATGATGTAGGCATTCCCATTTCTACTCTTGAGTTCACCCCCCAGGGGGAATCCCGCCTGTTCCATGGCACTATGAATATCGGTCTTTATGGCAGATAGAAATTTGCGGCGCTGATTCTGGCTGGTGATGTCCGATGGCAACACGATGCGAAAATCCGCATCTTCGGACATGCGCTGGATGACCTGTTGTGCTTGGGAGAGGGAAGTGCCGCCGCCAAAGATAATTTGTGCATCCCGGGCCTTGCCAGCCGCGCAAATGGCACGAATGGCGTCAGCTACCAGAATGTCTTTCTCGATCATGTCTGGAGATAATGGGAGTAATCCCAGCTTCCGGGCTAGATTCATGTCCGCGAGAGACTGGTCTGTCAATCCTCTACTCAACTTTTCGTTCTCGTTCATAATTCACCAGTCTTTTCCCGAAGCCGATTTTGCGAACAATACGGCTATTGCCCACATCGAAGGCCAACCACGCGGGAACTTGTGTGGTGCGTCCGGAGTTGTATTCCACCACGGCACTGTTAGGTTTAGGATCAATACCGAGTTTTACCAGCGCCTCTTTCGCGAATATCTCCGGCCAAACCAAGGGCGCTGCAGACTGTATTTCTGGAATAAACTCACCCCGTACCAATACCCCGTATCCTCCACGCACCAACACGCCCTCAGACACCAGCACTCTGATCGCCTTATCCACGCCAGAGCGGGATTGCGCGAGCGCGTTGAACTCTGAACGAATAAAAGCATTTTCATCTGGACGGGCAGACAGGTAGTCCAGGATGCGCTGTTTGACCTTTGATGCTTTCATGAAGGGTCCCCTACATCTAACGGACACATTTTTGCACCGTTGAGCTATCTTGTAAAATCAGAAGGATAGCTTTCAACCCATGGCACTGCAGTCCCCTTTACTGCAGCAATCCAGGTGCATCTTTGCAATGTGACGACTTCCCCTGAAAACAACACGTTTAGGTGCGTAGTTGGCCTATGGTGTTGAACATGCTTGTCATTCAGATCCCGGTATATGTTCGGGCAAGTGGTCACTTAATGCGTCTACATACAAAAAACCGCCCGTTCTTAGGGTTGTTTCGATGTTTTTTTTCATCGCATCATCCCATTCAGATTGAGACCGATTGGTTGCACCCAGGCAAATTTTGTGGGTGTTTTTGAGTATGTTTTCTTTTTCCTGTTCAGACGCAGCTATCAGACAACTCGTATCTGCCTTAGCAAAGGTGATTTTCACTTCAAGTCGTCTTGCTTCGTCGTACAGAACTTCTGTGTGCAAACCTTCACTCTCACTCATTTACCATCTCCATCTCCTTTTCCAATGATGTGGGGAACCGGGTCTGCTGGTATCCCCACATAACCTCAAAATCACCGATGCTTGAGCCGCTGACTGTGAATGACGTTATTCGTACTTGTTGTGGACGCTGGATTAGTCGTCTGGCACTGCAGGGCTTCACACTGCTTCACAAGCGATTGAATGTCCGACCAGATGGATTTATCCGACACTTCTGATTGGGGAAGCATCCGGGTTTCCGGTTCAAACTGCTTGGCCAGATCCAGGAAATGCCCGGCCAGCTTGATCTTTAATGGTGATTCCGGAAATTCGGTTAATGCTTTGTAGGCTAGATCCAGATTTTCCAATCCGGCTTTCGCAGCTTTTGTCAAGTTTTCTGCTATCTTGTCAAAACCGATCACACGCATTTTTGCAAATCGTGTGTATTGTACCGCATGAGTTTCATCATCAGCCTTGTCGCACTGCTGGTAGTACGACTGCATCCTTTTAATTCTTCGTGCAGTTTTCAGGATTTCCAGGCCCTCTGATTCTGCTTTACGGAGAGCTTGTGAGAACGTGGCCACTTTATCGAAACCATATTCCAGAGCCGATAAGTCAGGAAAATCCTTGGACTTGTCAGACTTGGTAAAAAGGCCGGTTTTCGATCTTTTTCCCAAAACACTTTCCGCATATTGCTCCAGAAAAAACCCCCGCATACCGCCGAGAATAACCGCTCCCGCGCCAATGGTGGTAAACACGGCTCCGTAACCATGAAATATGTGGTCTGCCGCACTGGGTAAAAGTGTAGCGGTTGTCCCTAGAGCATCACCTAATAAGGCAATTCCGTCATAATAAGCGCGAGAATAGCCCTGCCATTCCTTATCGCGTTTAATCATCGTTGAAAAAATGATCTTGTCATCCATCCGATTTTTGAAATCGCTGACACGATCTATCAATTTTTTGCAGGGTTCGCGGAGCTGCCGCGCAAATGTGGTGGATATGTCTTTCCATGGGGTGCTAAAAATGGAACTCATAATTGGGGCTCCTGTGCGGCGACCTCGCGTGCCTGCGCTTCGAGTTTTTGTTGGGTTTCCTTTACCTGTTCAGTAAGTATGGAGAGCACTTCGTCATATTCGGCGGACTCCGAGCCATCCGGGGTAGGGGATACCGTGTCGGTTATCCCTTGCAGCAATTCCCGGGAACCATCGGCCCATGCCAGCATTTCTCCAAAAGTCTGCTTGTCCTCTACATCCGGAGAGGCTTTCACGAAGCTGGCAAACACTTTGGCAACATCCTGCAGTTGCGCATCTAATGTGGATGTTTTAAGCAGTATTTCGTCTTTTCTCACGGGCCTCTCCCTTTAGGCTTGTGGGGAACAATAACGGGACGTGTAGGGGATTCCTGACCGAGATTGTCAGGCGTCACTTTAGGAGCAACATTCCGCCTTTCTGCCGCGCGGTCCTGTTCTTGAATCCGGTTCAGGATTTCCCGTAACCGTTCCGGAAACGTTAATTCAACCGGCAGACTATCGCGTATGTTTTGCAGCGCAGTACCGAGTGTCAAACTCCCGGCCTGATTCGATAGCGGTATCATCCCGCCAGCACGCTGGATGCCGTGTAGTGCCACCTCAAGGTCCTGGTATCCGCGCGCTTGCGTTTCACCATTTTCTGCAGCGGTCAGGTAGTGATTGACGGCATAGAGCGCAGCCAGAAAATCCGGAATTTCCTTTTGGATCTGGCTCACCATCATGGGTACACGCGGATCTGGGTGCTGTGCAAAATACGCGCTGGCGTCTGGCCAGCCTTGTGCATCCTTAAGTGCCGCCGCAAAAACCGGCTCAGATCGTACTTCGTTCAGATGTTCTCCAAACGCACGGACACCCTGCATACCCTTGGTCGCGGCATATAAGAGCGTACTGTGGGCTTTACTATCCGGTGGGGCCACATCAGGCTGCGGGGTTTGGAAATAACGTCTGCCCATCTCCATGAATGGCTCCTGCGGGATAGGGGCCCGCAAGGAAACCAGCAAATAAAGTCCATTACTCCGCATGGCTTCCGGGGTGTCAGCCATGAGGCCGACCAGTGAGGGGAGATCTGTTTGGTATCCCTCACCCTTGGTCCGCTCAATAATGGCATTCACGCAATAAGGGGTCCTGCGTATGCTGTTTCTCAATACCCACTGCGTCGATCTCGCCAGAGCCAGATTGTCGGTCTCCGCCGTATCTACCGAACCGAGATCAAAAGGGGATTGATCCCGTGCCTGCAGCGCATGGGTCAAGGTTTTGTGCATATCCACCATGTACCGGGTGCCGGTGGATTTTGGGAACATCTCTGACAAGGTAAAACTGGGCATGCAATATGTCCTTTACTGGTTCGTAGGTGACGTATCCAGCATTTTTTGTACCCGTTCTGGAGCGCCCGGTCTAAACAAATCTTTCAGGCGCATTTGTTCGGAAACCTCATCGACCTGGCGGTCCAATGTATATAACGCCGTCAGAATGGGTTCCTGATCAGGATCGAGATGCGTTCCTTGCAGGCTATAAACCTGCTGGCAGAGAAACAGACCGTGGGCAATCCATTGCCGCATTTCAGCAGCAATCACCTGATCGGACTCACAGAGGTTGGGATGTTTCAGGGCTTCCGCGAAGGTTTCATCCATTTGCGAAAGCAGTCTTTCCATCAATCGGGCATGGGCACGGTAGGTATCCAGTGACATATCAGGTGGTCTCCATTGTCGGTTGCGTCATCACATTATCCCTGTTTTTACTTGCGGCGCATGCCAGGCCGTTGCGCCGGGCCATTCTGGGTATTCTGTCCAACGGACTGGGCTACCGTTTTGGCGACGGCCACTTCCGGAGCGACAACGCCCAGGGCAACATCGCCAACCTTTTGCGCCGCGCCCGAGAGATCGCCGGTTTGTTTGGCCTGTTCGACCGGTTCCCGTTTGCCGGTAATAATTTCTTTCAGCTTGGCGAGGAAGCGGACAATGATGTCACCGAGGCCGAGTTTCCCTTGCTGTCCTTGTTTGTTTTCCGCATCGCTTTTCATCACATTGTCCCGATCCGGCCAATGCTTTTGTGCGTCGGCCATGTGTTCCATGCGTCCCTGCAATGACTTCATGGCGCGATTTTTCATATCGGTGTCCTGCATCTGCCCAATGAGTTCCATGTGTTTTTCCATGGCGGGCTGAATGTGTTCATGGAAGTTCTTATGAAGATTCAGGTAGGATTTCATGAGGGCGGGATTTTTATCCAGAGCTTCATGAATGGCCCCTTTCGGATCTATGCCGTACTTGGTAGCACGGTCCATAGCCTCACGAATCGCGGGCTGATGGTTAAAAGCATCCATGCTGGCCGCAAACGCATCAAACTTGTTGTTGTTCTGGATGAGCTGAGCGTGAATGGCATCATCTTCATGGGGTTTTGCTGTCTGTTGTGTGCTCATAGTGCCTCCGACTGGGAAATCCAACTTGGACTTTTCTTGCTCTTGCTGCTTCTCAGCAATCATGTTGTCCAAAAGGTCAGAAGCCGAGCGGTAATCTCTCCACTCGCCACCAGACCGGTCTCTTACCTCTTTTATTGTATTCAATTTTTCCAGGCTGATTGGCTCTCTAGACATTTTTTGAGCGGCAGCCAACGCTTCTTCCTGTGTATCAAAGTTAAACCTTTCTACCGGTAACGTCTTTATATCAGGATAAGCATTATTTCTTGTGTCCATATAAACAGAACGCCCTGCCGCCCAGCCTACGACCTTGTCATTCTCTTGCGGTTTGTCGGCTAATATACGGGTCCCATCTCGCACAACCACGGCTTTAGCCCATGATTGGGCGGCGAATCCTTCGGGGAGCACGTCGGGGGTTTGCGCGACAAAAGGGCGATAAGTGGATGGCTCAACGGGGGTTCGCCCTGATTTCTCAGCCCAATCCCGTGAAGCGATTTTCTGCTGATTTTTTGTAATCAGATTATCAAGGAATTCCTTACGTTCCGAAGTGTTACTTGGTGAACGAAATTTGGCATCGTATAAACGATCTAATTCAGCAGGTTCCTTCTCCATTTTTTTTGCTGCGGCTATGGCTTCTTCCTGGGTATCAAAGGTTAATGACTCAACAGTTATTCGCTTTGAATCATTAGGGAAATCAGCAAATTCAGATGAGGGGTGATCCTGCTTGAATGTGCGGGTGACCTGCCAACCTTTGACATCTTCCCCATCCATGGGCATTTCCGGTGTCATACGGGTACCATCGCGCACAACCAGTGCTGCAACACGTACCTCAGAGCTGAAACCCTCTGGTAGCTGGTCCGCACCCTGCGCAGTTAAAGGTCTATAATCGTCCGGGTCGAACTGAGAGGTTTGTTCTGCGCTCATAGCGTTAACTCCTTCTATCTCAAATAATAATAAGAAATCTCAATATACTTGTTCTAAGGTCCAGCCCGACGCCGGACAGGCTGCACGGACTCACCAGAAGGCGCAGGCACAGCGGAAGATCCACCAGGTGCTGCAGGTTGCTGAACCTCAGCACCGCCAAATAGACGGCTTAGAAAACGCTTGATAGCCGCAATGACGCCATCCAGAATGTCCCCGATATTCTTCTTTCCCGGCACGCTGGATGGGACCCCCTGGCTGTTTTCCTTGGCCCGATCCACCTTGGCCAGCAAGGCTTCGCGTTCTGCGCTGGTATCCCGATCCATCTGTGACAGTGCAGCAATGGCCGGATCAACCATCTCTGGAACCTGTTCTGCATCGGATTCCAGCTTGGACAAGGCGCTCTGCAGCTTGGGATGTTTTGCAAAAAGCCGCTCCCAGGCATGGGTCGCCCATTCGTTGTGCCGTTGCTCCTGCGTTTTGGCATCGGACGCGCCATCTCGCACAAACTGCGCCCGGGTTTCCAGATCATCATGGACGCGCCGGAACATCTCCTGCACGGGTTCCTGAGACTTGAACAGATCAATACGCTCATTCAAACGGCTCACAAAGCGATCTGCCGTCCGATATTTTTTATCCATATTGGCCTGTTGCCGCCGTTCCGCACGCTGTTCAGCGCTACGGGCATGAATCTCGCGCATTTGTTCATGCAAAGGTCTAGTAGTGGATGCGGATGGTTTCGGCCCGCGCCGAAAACTTGCAGCAAGGTTACCCAGTCCAGAAAACAGTCCCTCGCCGCGCACCATATACGTCCCCCCGTTTCCGCCCTGTATCCCGTTCTGTTGCATCCCGTATCCCGTTTGTTGCGGAAACAATGGCGGCTGTTGCGGGAAACCGTTTGGGAACGGCGGCAGGGTGCTATCCGGTTCACCGGAAGCAGGAGCATGCGGCTTGGAACGCATTTGACGCTGGCGATTTTTACCGTTTCTTTGTGCGCCCTCAAAGCGACCTGGCCAATCCCCCCGATCATGTTCTCCCTGGTTGTTCTGCTCGCCTTGATCGGCAGACAGAACCCGGTCCTGAAAAACGCTCACGTCCTCTGTTGTTTCAGAACTGACCTCAATCCATTCGTCGGGGTAGGGGGGCGGTTCTTCGCCCTGTGCATCCGGTGCCGTCCCTTGCGCCTTATCTGTCGCCTTGGGATCTGTGGTGGCATCGTTGTTGGCCGAAGATTGTTCACCCGTGGCATCTGGGTGGTCCTCTTTATCGGATGGGTTTGCGGCAGGATCCGCTGGCGTTGATGGGGCAGATTCCTTGCTCACATCAGCCGATAAATCCGGATGGGTGTCAGGATCACCGTTGGGAGCCGGATCGTCTGAAAGATGGAAGCGGGTCCGGTACCGGGACTCGACGACGAAATCCTGAAAGGTGGTCATATCCAGTTCCGGGCTGCGGATCGCATCATACTGAGCATCGCGCCCACTGGAGGGCAGTTCCGTCTCCGTAAAGTAATACGTTTGCGCTTGCAGGACACCATCTACCAGGTCCGAGTTGCTCAACCCCCAACCCTTGCCACCATCCCGTGCATACAGGATCAGGGCATCCTGGGCCAACCCGTGCGCATCCTCTGTAATATCTCTGGCATGTTGAACCAATGACAGGGCCAACACACTCCGGACATCCGCCAGTGCATCTCCGGGGACCTCCGCGAGTCGGGCATCCCTTTCCGCGTGGGGTTGGGGATGGGCGATGGCATGACCTGCGGCATTGAGCAGTTCTGTACTGTGAAAGAGGATATTCCCGACCCGTCGGTCCCGCACGGTTCCTGACTGCTCCAGCGCCTCACCCATTCGGTGAAAAAACACATCCTGATCGCTCTGCGAGAGGGTTTGCACGCCTCTGGCCACCAGCGAAACCAAGGCGCTATCCATGTTGCCATCTTTGTCCAACCATGGTGCAGATTGTCCGCGTTCCATGGCACTGAGCATGGCGTAGGCATGTTTTTGTAAAGAATCCTGCTGTTGTTCCGGGAGATCGGGTAGAGCGGACATCAGACTTTCCTCAATGGCGTTGAATCATGCGTATCTTATGCCCACGAAAAACCATTTTGCTTTTGTTTTTGTGGTAAAACCCGATTTCTGCACGCTCAAAAAACCGCAGACGAAAAAAAAGCAAAAAGGTTTTTTCTGTATTTAATAGATGCAAACAGGCAGCCTCCAAGAGGGAGAATTGTGCGTGGAAGATTCGGAATTTTACGTGGAAGTGCAGGATTTATTGGCCGATTGTCTGCTGACCCATGAGGATATAGAAAGTGGGGCCGATCTGCGGAAGATGAAAACCATGACGGCTTATACGGATTACTACCTGGGCAAATCCTACCAGTCGCAGAGGAACCTCTCGGGCATTCCCGCAATGGGCGGCAGCAAGGACGCGCAAGAAATGGCTGAAAATGTGTCCCTGATTCTTCGGATGGACGAGACGATCCAGACAATCTTGAATCCATCCGTCATCCGCTTAGCGAGCAAGATATGAAATTCACCTCTAAATGTTCTGCCTACCTTGCCGTGCAAGCATATATGGCGGGTTTCCTGACTGCCGATGCTTGTATCTCCGTAGATCTGTCCACATCCACTCACTAACGGATTTAACCATGAAAAAACATCCGCTCTTATCGTCTGCTTTACTTTGCGCCATGGTGACCGCTTCCATGACCTATGCCGTGCCTGCCATGGCAACCGAATGCCCGGGAGCCCAAGTCGCAGATGCGGCGGCTGTGAAACAAATGATCACCGATAACAAGTCTCTGCGCCCGCAAGTCCGCAATCCCACGGTCGTGGCAGTTCGTGGGCAGGCTTGTGTGGAGAAAAGCAGCACTTTTGATCAAATCCTTCAGGAAATTCAGACTTTACCCGTAGGCAGCACGGGAGAAGGGATTTTAAGTGTCATCGAGCAGCTTTTCGGGGGCACCCAAAACACCTGTAATCCATCTGGTCAACCGGAAACGCCTGCGACACCATCGGCAGGGCCGTTGCCGACAACCACCGTTGTAAACCCCACTCCCGTTACCCCAAGCGCAAAGTATAGCAATGGCCCGGACAGCTCATCCGGGAGCTACCAGTCGCTGTTCCCATCCAGGACAACAGGGACCACGAATACAAACAATGGCGGTATCAATCTCAACAATGTATTTCAATGAGGGACCTTATGCGACTCAAAAACCTGTATAAAAAAACCCGTTTGACCATCACCAAGATGCCTACGAAGCGTCGTGCGGCACTGGGTATAGCTTTGCTCATTGCTATTTCTTCGAGCGCCTGGGCTGCCGAACCGTGGGTAGGACGCATGAAATACATGGGGGAACCCCCTGGGGTCCCGAGCGGTACGCAAGTCAGCGTCCCGAGTGGCGTATCTACATCGCATGGCTGCGTCCCTATAGATTATGGCGGTGGGTGCTGGACCATCTACGAAGGAACCCTGGCCTCCAGTGGGGATATCAAGGCCTTGTCAAAACAGGTCTATGATCTCCAGTTGCAAATGGCCAAGGACATTTCCTGGCTGGGTTACTATACGGCGCGTGCGGTGCGGAATGACGGTACGGACCGCGACATCTATCACATGGAGAACGCCAAGCAGATTCCGGCCAATATGCCGTGCGGAGCAGACGATTGTACGGCACAGGTCAATGTGGCCTCAGATACTGCCGGTGCCAATGGTGTTTTTGGTGACCAGAATCCGATTTCCGGTGTTCCGATGGTGGCGAGACAGGTCAAACAGGGGCTGTTGGCGAAATATACTACCACCTTTCTTTTTTCCAGTTACGCGACCCATAACCATCTTTTCTGCTCGAAATCGGAAATAACCGCAGGGCTGTGCTCTAGTCACGCCACAGTTTCAAAGGACCCCAACGGCGATATTGAAGGCACATCGCTGCTTTCGTCGAATGGCATACAAAAACCTGCACACCCGACACTGGATGCTGATGCACGGGAAGCCTTTATTCAGAACCTAACCAATCAGCTTCCGGTACCCATTTTACAAAAAGCAGCCTACAAATCTCCAGATGGTCGTCTGGCTATAGGTGCTAAATTGCAATATCAGGCGGAACAAAGCCTTGCCCAAACCGCACTGGACCAATTGGCGGCCCTGCATAATCCTGTCAAGGGGCTAGGAACTGTCCTCAATAAAACCGTTAAGGGACTTGGGATGCAAAATGTCTCCTCCAATATTTCTCTATTGCAATATATGTCATACATGGAAAAAGCCCAGTACGGAAATCCAAGGTTTTATACCAACCTGGAATCACAGACCAGCCAGGTTTCTCTACTTCGTGAGGTCGTTCTGATGCAGTCCCAGCAGCTGCTTTATCAGTATCTCGCCATGCGTATGCGGATGTCTCAGGATGCGATGATGGCCTCCGAGTATGCGACACAGGCGCAGGCGCATTACGCCAAAGTTGCCCAACATTTTGACGATTCGACAACCGGTTAAAGCGAGAAATCCCATGAGTGAGAACACCGAAAAAGATGACGAAAGCGACGCTCTGGCTGAAGACGCCGCTTATGAAAACGCATTCAGCATGGTCCCTGGTATGGGTGAAGCCGCACCGATTGCAGCACACACCCTGGAGACTCTGGAGGATTTGAACGCCAACTCAGCCCCGGATGCGCAGATGGATGACACCCTTGAGCGGGAGCGTGCTCTGGCGCTTCAGAAAGGGCAAACCCCACAACAACAAACGGCAGCACCTCGTCCTTTGCCCCATTAAGTAGCCATAGGAGAACGGTTCATGTTCGGCATCGCTCCACCACATACAGACTATTTCATGAACACCTTGGCCATGATTCTTGGTCCTATAGTTCACCATGTTACGGGCATTGGTGGTACAGACCATGAGCCAGACACAACCACCGCGCTTTCGATACTGCTTGGCTATGTCAACACCATTGCCTTATTCGTGGCCGTATTCTGGGTACTGTATATCGGGTTTGTGGGGCTCCTCAAAACGACCCATGAAGGGGAATGGCTAGGTCAGAAATGGTCGACCATGTGGGTTCCGTTACGAATCGCACTGGCCATTGCTTTTGTTCTTCCGGTTTTCCCTATGGGGCACGGAGAAAGTTACTCTGCCGTACAGGCAGCTGCCGTCTGGGTGGAAGCAAATGCGGTTGGCATGGCTGACAAGGCTTGGTCTTTGACGAATGAATACATTGTTACAGATCCGATAGGTGGCGTCCGAATGAGCCGAAGTAAGGTCAACGAAATGGCGGATGGTATCCTCAATGATGAGGTCTGTATGGACGCCTCAAACCGTTCCTTACACAACCCAAACTATGGATTGGGATTGGGATTAACAGCAACACCTATTACTTTAATCAAGGGCACCCAGACAATGACCACAGTGGGTGCCAGTGCAACAGCCGACCTTTGGAATCTGGGAGCAAATACTGCTGACAATGTATGGAACGGTGGAACTAATGGTGACGGACATCCGATTTCTGAAACATACGAGGAAGATTCATGGGGTTACCAGACAGGATCAACGTTAGGGAATGAACTGGTTAATTATTTACCTATTCCTGCAGCATGCGGCAGCATCATGTATCCAGCCAAAGCGAGCAACCTGGGTACCGGGAATGCTATTGGCTCTAGCGTCAAGAAAAATATCGACAATGCCGTATGGAGTATTTCCGCCGCGCAAATGCAGGAACTGGTTGCTGGCGAACAGACAATTGCCAATGATATTGTAGGCTATACACCGCGCCCAAGCCGGAAAGCCTTTGGCAAATTGATTCATACCTACGACAATAACGTACTCAAGTATGCGTTGCCGGCTATTGCCGCTGCAGAAAAACCCGAGGCACAAAAAATGCGAACCGCTATGGACAAACAGGGATTCATGACTGCGGGTTCATGGTGGTGGCAACTTATGCACATGAATGCTACCGCCCAAGATGCTGTCAACAATATTGGCACCATGACAATGCCAAGTATGGCATCGTTCGGGCTTGGTGGCATGAACAAGCGAGCACAAAGACGGGTTCAAAAGTTTCTGGCTTCGTATGAAGAAAGCCATAAATCCGGCGTAGATGGGTCACCAGCGTCCAAAGTGCCGCAACCAACCGATTTGTCTATTGCCGGAGCCATGGACACGATTTTCCAGGGCGCTGTGGGCAATGCGGGTCTATATATGGCCGACACCCATCGTCAGGAAAACCCGCTGCTCGGTATAGAATCCATTGGCACCATATTGGAAGTGGCTGGTAGCGGTATGTATGCCATGGAAGGCATGGGAGATATAGATAGTGGTGCGGCATCTGGCCTAAACAAAATCCCTGCCCTTGGTATTATCACGAAGTCGCTAAGCAGTGCATCCAAGAATCTCCTAAACGGACCGATCGGAGATTTGTTAATGTTAATCGCCACAGCCTGCTTTGGCCTTGGCTTGATTATGACGGTCTGGATTCCCATGCTGCCCTATATCATCTGGACATTCGCCATGTTTGGCCTGCTGATTTTCTTTATTGAGTTTGTGTTTGCGGCACCGTTCTGGGCCATTGCCCATATGAATCCAGAAGGGCATGAGGTTGTCGGCAGCGGCGGGCGCGGATGGATGCTTATGCTGCAGTTGCTTTTGAAGCCATTGCTCATGGTAGGCGGTCTGGTTGCCGGTACCGCGCTACTTTATGCAGGCGCATGGGTTTTGCAACACACTATAGGTGGTGCTATACTGAGTACGTTCACCAATTCCGTAGGCGGCTTTGTTGGACCGTTTGACGGCTTGGCCCAAGTGATTATTTACTGCTTCATGCTGATTGTCTTTATTGACATGAGCTTTGGCCTGATCCATAAGTTACCTGACCTCGTCCTGGGCTGGATTGGTGGTACCAGCACCGATCGTGGAGAAGGTGAGATGCAAAGCAGAGAGGGAAAGGGCAGATCAGACACCAAATCATATGGTGACAGCTTGAATGCAATAAGTAACAAAAGAATGGGAAAGGAGTAGAAAATGCGCAGGGAGAAATATTATTTAGATGTTAATAACCCATTGGCGGATGAAAATGGATGGGTTTACAAAGATGTCCCTGATCAACCACTCTGGGTCTCACACTATAGACCCATCAGTCCGGCCCAACATCGGTTGCACAGTCTAATCGTATTGCTCCTTTTTGCGGTTGCGATTGGATTTTCCATTGTCCGATACCTGGATCATCACATGACGTGGACCGATGCAATTTTCGGCATGTTTTTTTTGGTGATCATCTCTCACTGGTTGGGTGGGCCTTTGGGCAGGCTGATTAAATATGGATCAGTCATTTTTGTTTTTATTTATGTCAGTCCGGCTATCGCCATTGTTACGCTGTCTGTGGTGGCGCACCCTATCGTCACCCTCCACGCATCGATAGCGATGAATAAAGTAATCGCTGTACTGAGTCTTGCTGTGACCTACCTGTTCTCGGCTTACTTTCTTTTTCGCTGGATCTTCCCGCGTAGTTATACCGATTATTGATTCAATATATCACCTCCCTACTGCCCGGTCTTTGCCGGGCTTTTTTATGGCCTACATTCTGCAGTAACCGCTGCGACCCGTCACCTATTTCCCCTGTTCATAGTTTTCCATCATCTTTTTGGGATTGGGCCGGGTGCCTTCGGGGATGATGATTTCAATGGTGGTGAACCGATACCCGCATTGCAGGCACTCCCGCCGCCTGTTGGTGCTTTGCTTGACCGGACGATTCCGGGAGACAAGCACATGAGTAGGGCTTCCACATTTAGGACAGTTCATGATGATCCTTGTTATACACGCAATGCCTGTTGTCTGGGCTTTCTGTCATCCCATTGTAATATAAACGGCAAGCAAAGTTATGCGGAAGTTTACCCACAGTATCTGTGGATAAGCTCCCGCAAGAGGGGGTACTGCGGATTGACCTATCGCGGTCAGGAATGATGCGGCGTATAAACCATTAGCAAATGCTTATGGGGGCCGTAAACATTGATCCGCGTGCCAACCGCTCTCACTTCTGTTCTGCCGGCCCCGTTCACAAACATATAAATGCGCACATATAGCGACTGGTTCTTGGCGACAAAAGCTTCCATCTTCTTGGCCCGTGCGGTGTTTTTGACGGGCAGAAACGAAAAATCTTGATGATTGATAAGCGTGGCACTATAAACAGGGTGAAGCCCTCTCGTTGAAAAAAACATGGTTCCACCATTCAAAAGATAGGTGTTAAAAACCTTGAAGCCATGATCCTTAAAGGAATAATTTCGCAAACTTAATGTCAGCATGGGCGTGTAAACATACGGATGACGGCGGATTTCCGCCAACCGCTTATCCATCACCGGCTTGAGTTTTTTGAGCATTTCCTGTTTCTTGAAGACATCTTTTTCGGTGGCATATTTCGCATACAGGATGCTGGCGATCTGGCTATCGCTGAGTTTATGGTCATGGGCGACATATTGTTCGGCCATTTGTTTATTCTTTACCAAGGGGACATAGTCCTTGATGGGCGTGTTCCAATCGGGCATTGGCCCAACGATCTTTTTATGGTGGACTGGGGCACTTACCGTGAGCCGGTGAAACTTGGCTTCACCAAACCCACTCAAGGCATTGGAAATAGGACTGTTCGCCCCGGTTTTTTGGGCGGATGGTGCCGACGCATTTTTGTGATCATGATGAGATGACCCACAACCCGCCAGCCCCAGGGCAAGACCCAGAACGGCGAATGAAGTTAAAGTGCGGATTTGCGGTTTTCTCACGGTAATTGTCTCCTCTTTTCAGACAGGGTTAGCGGTAACGGCTTTGTTGGCCCGGTAACGACGAAAACCCATGACCGCCAGGTAAATCGCCACAAAGAAGGTCAACCAGAACCACAGGGTAATACTATTAAAGGCATGGCTACTCACCGATGAACCCATTCGGGCATCGAATGCGCCGGCCAGACCGGAAAGGGCAGAAACAGCCGAATACAGGTTGTAGAGGCCGATAAACGTCACAATCAAGGGCAGGGTATAGGCCAGAGGGGCAGCCGGGTGCCGCCAAAATACGGGAACAGCAATACTCAGGATGGCCAGCAGAACCAGCAAAAACCCGAAACCACCATTCATGCCGCTGGGGTTGGCCAGCGTGTACCAGGACAGGCCATTGACCAGCCCCGGCAACGTCACCGGCACGTTCCGAACCACATCCGCAAAAAGCGCAAATACCGCAAATACGCCATAGGCGAGGGTGACGGGTTTTCCAGCATCCCGGTAGGTGTTTTCAGCCATAGTCTTGGCCTGTCCCAGCCAGATCCGGCCTTTTTCTTCCAGCATCTGAGTGGCATCGACACGGGTTACGCCAACCGCATCCGTGCCTTGCACCGTAAACTCTACACTCTGGCCTGCAGCGGGAGGTTGGTCGCTTTTCCACTGGTCGAGACGAAAGGGGTATTGAGTTCCCTGACTGCTGATAACGCCCTCTTGTCCCGTGAAGCTCAAAATGGTTCCGCGCATGTTTATCTCCTGATCTATTGGGGCGTGCAGGTATACCCTGGAGGGCAGGGCGGGGGTGGCGTATTCGGTGCGCATTGATAACCGGGTGGACAGGAATCCGGTGCGGCTGACTGCGCCGAGCCATTGTGACCCACAGCATATCCCGCCAGTCCACCGACGCCGGCACCAATGGCCGCACCCGCCAGAGGGCTACCGGTCTGGTTGCCAATGACAGCACCCGCTACTGCACCCAGAACTGCACCCCCGGCGGTATCCGTGGTCGTCCTGCTGGGCGTCCCGTACACAGTCTGTCCGTAAGGGGAGCCATAAGGACCGTTTGCACAGCCCGCCAAGGCCAGAGGTACCACCAGCGCCGAAGCAAATAACA
The DNA here is from genome assembly GCF_057473445.1 of Acidithiobacillus sp. TH-A36. Classification (NCBI taxonomy): domain Bacteria; kingdom Pseudomonadati; phylum Pseudomonadota; class Acidithiobacillia; order Acidithiobacillales; family Acidithiobacillaceae; genus Acidithiobacillus; species Acidithiobacillus sp. TH-A36. The sequence continues at coordinate 24,214 of NZ_JBYCKP010000304.1, forward strand.
ATGTCCGGATCACGACGTTTTCTCCTGCCATTCAAAAAATATTGTTGATGAGATCGTCACCGATCCCGAATCCGGCACCCATCATGAGCATCTGCCCAAAACCGGAATGTTCAAGACTGTTCAGGAAACCGCCGCCCTGTTGCTGCGGGTAGCCTTGCGGCTGGCCTACCTGGGGTGTTTGCGGATAACCGGGCTGCCAGGCTGGACTGTTCTGCTGCATGCTGGCCACATCGTTCTGAACGGCCTGGTGCATGGCCTGCATGAGCGTCATCGTCTGCTGCTGTTCAGTCTGGATGTTCAGGGCCAGTTCCTTGAGATCCAGCATCCATTCGCGGGCGTCCTGATTGCCACCATCCGCTGCCGTCTTGAGTTTTCCGGCAAGGGTCTGCAAAGCCTGCATGACCCCCTGATTTTCCTGCTGCAACTGATTGTATTCCTGTTCTACGGCTTGCAAGTTCATACGCCAATTCTCCTTGGGTTCGATTACTGATTGAGAACATCTACCCACTTCGCTGCACCTTTTTTTATCCTACCGCAATGGTCAGGGTTTTTTAGGCTTTATCGGACCAGCAGGTGGTACGCTGGACCCCTTGTCTGTTTCCGCCTGTGCTTCATGGCTCGGTAATCCGCTCACTCGACCCGCCACGAGATGCTGCTGCATCGTTTGCGCCTGTCGCAAAAGCGTCTGTGTGGGCTCCCAATAACTCTGGCACATTTCCCT